>SYDB01000021.1 GCA_005786815.1 Burkholderiales bacterium | reverse complement strand
TTGGCAGTGTCCAAGAACAACGACAACCCTGTTTACTACGTGCAATACGCGCATGCGCGGATTTGCTCGGTGTTGGTCAATTCCTTCGGTTCTGCAAAAGACTCGACGCACTCCACGGAGGAACGAAGCCAATTCCTGACCAAGGCACTAGAGGGCTTGGCGTCAGCCGACTTGTCCCCGTTAGACAGCGCCCCAGCGCAATCCTTGATGATCCTTTTAGCCAAATACCCCGATATGCTGAGCGCTGCTGCCAAAGACTTTGCGCCACATGACGTGACGTTTTATTTGCGTGAACTGGCCGCCGCTTATCACAGCTACTACGACGCCGAGCGCATCTTGGTGGATGATCCACTGGTCAAGCAAGCGCGATTGGCTTTGGTGGCCGCCACTGCGCAGGTGTTGCACAATGGTTTGGCATTGCTAGGCGTGAGTGCGCCTGAGAGCATGTAACAAGTTTTAGAGGCAGGCACACGATGGCATTGAAACAGCAGCGCGGAAACACTTTGGTCGGCTTCATCATTGGCTTGGTAGTGGGTTTGACCATCGCATTGGGAGTGGCGATTTACGTCACCAAAATGCCGATTCCTTTTATGAACAAAGGACAAACCCGCTCTAGCGATGCCGATAGCGCTGAAGACAAGAAGAACAAAGACTGGGACCCCAACGCACCGCTCTATGGCAAAAACCCCGCCAAATCTGCAGATAAAGTCGATGGCGATACCAAGACGGATGGCAAGTCGGACACACCTGTAAAAGCGGACGCCAAAAGCGCAGATCCCATTGGTGATTTCGCCAAAAACAAACCCACAGAGAGCAAGCCTTTAGAAGTTAGATCGGTCGAGCCCAAGCCCGCCGAAGACCCATCCGCTTCGAATGATCCCTTTATTTATTTTGTCCAAGCGGGCGCATTTCGCACCGCAGACGAGGCAGAAGCCCAGCGCGCCAAACTTGGATTTTTAGGGCTAGACGCCAAATTGAGCGAACGCGAACAAGGCGGTCGTACGGTATTTCGTCTGCGCGTGGGACCTATTGACAAGGTGGAAGCCGAGCGCATACGAAATAAACTCGAGAACGCACATATCGAATCCGCGATGGTGCGGGTGCAGCGCTAATTTTTTTATATGGGGTAGAGATGAAACGTCGTGAATTTTCTGTTGCTGCATTAACTACATGCACATTCGGGCCCTCTGCGTATGCGCAAGCCAATAAGAAACCTGAAGAGGGTATCGAATACGTTTCGCTAGACAAGCGCGTACCGACAGAGGTGGGTGACGGCAAGGTTGAAGTGCTTGAGTTTTTTTGGTACAGCTGTCCGCATTGCAATCTCTTTGAACCACGGTTTGCGTCTTGGATCAAATCTGTGTCGAAAGACGTGGTGGTCAAGCGCGTACCCGTGCGGTTCCGCGAAGACTTCGAGGCCCAGCAACGCGCCTATTACGTTTGGGAATCGTTGGGCATGGTCGAGGCGATGCATGGCAAATTGTTCAATGCGATTCATAATGAAAAACAGAATTTGACGTCTGGCAATGCTTTGGCTGCTTGGGCCGGCAAAAACGGTTTGGCTGAACAAAAGTTCTTAGAAACCTTCAACAGTTTTGGCGTCTCCACCAAAGCCCGCCGTGCTACGCAATTGCAAGAAGCGTTCAAGGTGCAAGGTGTTCCAGCGTTAGGCGTGGCAGGCCGCTTTTATACCGATGGCTCTTTAGCGGGCACCATGGAGCGTGCTTTGCAGATCACAGACTATTTAATTGGTGAAGTACGCCGCGGACGCTGATATCATTCGGGCACTTACAGCAATATTCGTGCCTTGAATCACTTCCCCGCCATTTTTCTCGCTTCGCTCCTGGCTCTTCTGCCCGTAGCGGCGTCGGCAGAAAAAGCAGACCGCGACAAGCCGATGAATATCGAGGCTGACAATTTGGTGCACGACGAGCTGCGCCAAGTCAGCATCTTCACAGGACGCGCTGTGCTCAACAAAGGCACCATGGTGATGCGCGGAACCAAGATTGAAATCCGTGAAGACGCCGATGGCTACCAATACGGCATCATCCTGCCCGAGCCCAACAAACGCGCTTTCTTTCGCCAAAAGCGTGAAGGTGTCGATGAATTTGTCGAAGGCGAAGGCCTGCGCATTGAATACGACGGCAAAATCGACCGCGTCAAGTTGATCGAGAACGCTGAAGTGCGTCGCTACAAAGGCCCGATCTTGAATGACCAAATGACCGGCAAGATCATTACCTATGAAAACCTGACCGATTTGTTCACCATAGACGGCCGACCCACTGACGACAATGTGAACAAAACTGGCGGCCGTGTGCGTGCCACGTTGGCGCCACGCAAAAAACTCTTGGAGTCGCGCTGATGGACATGCCAGTGAGTCGCCTCGAAGCCCTTAACTTAGAAAAATCCTACGGATCACGTACCGTGGTGCATGACGTTTCCATCGCTGTGCAAAAAGGCGAAGTGGTGGGTTTGTTGGGCCCCAACGGTGCTGGCAAAACCACATCCTTTTACATGATCGTGGGCTTGGTGCGGGCTGACTCTGGAAGCATCACTATTGACGGCAAGTCAGTGACGGATCTACCCATACACCGTCGCTCGCGCCTAGGCCTGAGCTATTTGCCGCAAGAAGCATCGATTTTTCGCAAACTCAATGTGGAAGATAACGTGCGTGCGGTGCTCGAGTTACAACGTGACGACAAAGACCAGCCCTTGGGCGAAGCTGAAATCGGAAAACGCTTGGTGGATTTGTTGCAAGAGTTGCGCGTCTTACATTTGCGTAAATCACCGGCGGTTGCCTTGTCTGGCGGCGAGCGCCGCCGTGTAGAAATTGCGCGCGCATTGGCAACGCAGCCGCGCTTTATTTTGTTGGACGAGCCGTTCGCGGGTATTGATCCGATTGCGGTGATCGAGATCCAACGCATCATTGGTTTCTTAAAGGCGCGTGGAATTGGTGTGCTGATCACCGACCA
>SYDB01000020.1 GCA_005786815.1 Burkholderiales bacterium | reverse complement strand
GTAGTCGTCCCCGTGGTGTATTGCTACCTGGATGATTTTGCCAATTGGATTCGCCGCAAATGGCATGCCCCTAAGTTTGGCTAACTCCAGAGTAAGCGCCCGTTAAAATTTTATGTGTTCAACCTATCTAATCCCCGGAGTCACGCGATGAACGCTTTAGAACAAGCACGCTTCAATATGGTCGAGCAACAAATTCGTCCTTGGCAGGTTTTAGACCCTGCTGTTTTACACACGCTGCAACATATTGCGCGCGAACTGTTTGTTCCTGCCGCCTACCAAGCGCTGGCCTACACAGATACTGAAATTCCACTGGGTCATGGACAAGCCATGGTGGCGCCTCGCATCGACGCGCGACTTATGCACGATGTAGCGCTCAAGCCCACGGACAAAGTTTTAGAGATTGGCACGGGCAGCGGCTACCTCACTGCGTTACTGGCTGACCGCTCGCACCATGTGGTGAGCCTAGAAATCAACCCTGAACTACACGCCAAAGCCCGCACGAATTTGCAAAGTGCCGGAATCTCCAATGTAGATTTACGCATGGCTGATGGCTACGCAGGAGCATCAGACGCAGGTCCGTTTGATGCGATTGTTTTGGGCGGGTCGGTGTATGAAGTTCCGCAAGTATTGATGGATCAACTCAAGGTGGGTGGTCGATTGATCGCCATCGTTGGCGAAGAACCTGTGATGCAAGCTACTTTGTATACCCGCACTAGTGCTAGCGCTTGGGATCACAAAGCGCTGTGGGACACCACTGCACCACGTTTGCAAGGTTTCAAGCAACCCAGTCGCTTCACTTTCTAAGTCTTACCAATGATTGACCAAATTCAACCCTTTCAATTGCCTGATTGGATCAGCAGCAAATCTGCAAGCGGTAACACCGTTGTATTGGATGTGCGCGAACCCTATGAGGTGCAAACTGCTTGCGTCACAGCGAATGGATTTGAGCTTGTTACTCTGCCTATGGGGTCTATCGTTGAGAAGTTGTCTGAATTAGACAAAGACCGTCCTATTGCGTGTCTGTGCCACCACGGTAGTCGCAGTATGCAAGTGGCCGCTTATCTTTCCAGCCAAGGCTTTACACATCTCGCCAATATTGAAGGTGGTATTCACGCATGGTCTTCGCAAGTGGATCCCCATGTGCCCACTTATTGATTTTTGAAAGCATCGCATGAAGATATCTCGCAACTTATTTCGCCCGCTTCCTGTCGCTCTAGCGCTTGTGTTGTCGTTTTCTTCTCAGGCGCGTGCCCAAAACTTGGTTACTCTTTATGAGATAGCCCGTGAGTACGATGCGTCTTTTATTTCTGCCAAAGCGCAATATGAGGCTAATTTAGCTAAGGCCAACCAGACACTCGGCGGCATATTGCCCAATATTTCTTTGGGTTCTACTGCTACAAGAACAAACGCAACCGTTTCCTACGACAAAGCACCTAGCTCAAATGGAGAAAACACTTTCGGTGTTTATTCAGCCAACGTGACGATGACGCAACCCCTTTATCGCCCTGCTGTTTGGGCTACTTACAAACAAGGTGGTCGTCAGTTGCTACTTGCAACTGCACAATTTGAGGCCGCAGAACAAGAGCTCCTCGTGCGGGTCACACAGACCTATTTTGATTTACTGTCCAGCCAAGACAGTCTTGAATTTGTAAGAGCGCAAAAAAGAGCTGTAGCTGAGCAACTTGCCTCGGCCAAACGTAATTTTGAAGTGGGAACAGCCACCATTACTGGCGTTCGCGATGCCCAAGCGCGCTATGACCTCACGCACGCGCAAGAAATTTCTGCTGAAAACGATGTACGCATCAAAATACTGGCGCTTGGTTTGGCTGTTGGCAGAACTGATATCAAGGCTAAGCCATTGCGCGATAACTCCAAATTGATTGATCCGCCCAAAGACCCGATGGAGGATTGGGTATCTCGATCTGAAGCAATGAGTCCTACTGTTCGCCAATCACAGTTGGCGCTGGATGTGGCCAAGTTAGAAGTTGATAAAGCCTCTGCTGGCCACTTGCCCACATTAGACGGTTCTATTGTTTACGGTGGAAATCGTAACCTTGGAGGCTCATCATTTAGCCCTTTAAGTACAACAACTTCAACTAACCACATATTGAACCCTTCAGCCAGCCTCACGCTCAGCGTTCCACTTTTTGCGGGCCTGACCACCCAATATCGGATTCGGGAAACAAAAGCCCTGGAGCGAAAGGCAATGGCCGACTTCGACAATGCAAAGCGTACCGTGGCTCAAAATACACGTTCAGCTTATCTTGGCTTGATTGCTGGTTTAAGCCAAGTCAAAGCCTACGAGGCAGCAGAAGCTTCTACGCAAAGTGCTTTAGATGCCAACAAGCTGGGCTACTCTGTAGGTGTCAACATCAATATCGATGTCTTGAACTCGCAAAGCCAGCTCTATCAAACCAAGCGTGATTTGGCCAAAGCACGTTATGACGTTTTAGTGGGAACCTTGAAGTTAAGGCAAGCTACAGGCACCTTGACGCCTCAAGATTTAGAGCCCATCAACCAACTACTTGCGCCTTGATCAGCCTCGCAAATAAGGCTTTAAAACTTGTACGGTGCGTTGGGTAGCACCTTTGTTCTTTTGTGTGAAGGCTAGGCAAGCTGATACGTAGCTGTTTTCATCAGGGCCTGAGCACACCAATTGCAGTGCAGAAGTCACCGCTTGTGCCATGTCTCGCACGCGAATGGCTGCATCAGCGTCTAGTGCTAACTCTGCCGCCTCTGCAAAATTAAAAGTATGTGGCCCCATGATCACAGGGCAACCACAGGCCGTAGCTTCAATCAGGTTTTGGCCTCCTAGGCTCATAAAACTTCCACCCAATAACGCCACGTCAGCGAGGCCGAAATAAAGTGACATCTCGCCCATAGAGTCACCCAGCCAAACCGTATCTAAATTTTCTTCAACTGTTTGGTCGGGGCCGTCCAGCCATTCACTGCGACGAGAAAGTTTCCAGCCGCGGTTCACAATCGCTTGTGCTACTTCTTCAAAACGTTGGGGGTGTCTTGGCACCACCAACCAATGCACCGCATGCACGTGCTCTTGGCCGTCGACGGGGTTTTCTTTCAAAGCTTGCAATGCGTCCAGCCACAAGTCTTCTTCGCCTTCGCGTGAGCTGGCCAATAAAACAACGGGTCGGGTGAAGTTTTTACTCCAAAGCAATGCTTGCGCCAATAAAAAAGAATTAGGCTGGGCGTCGAATTTCACATTGCCCACTACTTCCATCACGGGCGCACCTAAGAGCTCTAACCGCTTAGCGTCATCAGGCGTTTGGGCCCAAACTCCATTGAGCCCAGCATATGCGGGGCGCGATAACCATGCGAGTCTTTGCGCACTGCGCATGCTTTTCTCACTCATACGTGCATTGACTAATACCATGGGAATATGGGCGCATTTGCATTGCGCGACCCAGTTCGGCCATACCTCCGTCTCGAGCACTACCGCCAAGTTTGGTTTGAAATGCTGCAGAAATTTTTGCACGATGGCTGGTGTATCCCACGGTTGCCAAACTTGTACATCGCCTTCTTTCAATAGCGTTGCACCCAATGCACGACCCGTGGCAGTGCCATGGGTCAAAACAATACGCACGTCGGGATATTCAGAACGCAAGGCTTGAAGCAAGACTTCTGCAGCACGTGTTTCACCAAGCGATACAGCATGTACCCAAATACAAGTTTTGGCAGATTTATCTGGATAGCTTGCAGTATGGAATGGATGCGCATAAATTCCAAAACGCTCTTCGATATGTTCTAAGTAGCCTGGCTCTTTCAAGCCACGTCTGCGTAACTTGCTGCGCAAAAAAGGCTGTATAGCCCACATCAACCAAGAGTACACACTGTGCATCACGCTGTGCACTCCTGCCATAAAGACCAAACAGCGTCTACTGTGGGAGTGGGAAAGTCAACCACACTACGTTGGCGCATAGTCTCGTTGGCACTGTCAATTGGCCCTGTGCGCCATGCCGTATCAAAGTTATAGATTTGCACATGCGGCAGATTCAAGGCCACAGCAATATGGCTTAAACCACTATCGACCCCTATCACGCCCGCTGTGGAAGCCATGGCTTGCATCAAACTATCTATCGACATGCGAGGCCACACGATGGCGC
>SYDB01000019.1 GCA_005786815.1 Burkholderiales bacterium | reverse complement strand
GTGTTGAGCAGCCTTCCATTTCAGGTGCATTGGATAGACAGCAGAGATGAGATTTTTCCTGTGCAACTTCCAGCGAATGTGGTGTGTGACCATTCGGATCCTGTGCATGCTGCTGTAGAAGATTTGCCAAGTGGCGCTTGCGTGTTGATCATGAGTTTTAGCCATGCAGAAGATCTAGATGTGGTGGCGGCTTGTCTCAAGCGGCAACGCTTGCAGGGCGATTTGAAATTTGTAGGACTGATCGGTAGCAAAACCAAATGGGCGACGTTTCAACACCGCTTAAAGGCCAAGGGGTTTAGTGCCCAAGAATTGGCGTTTATCACTTGCCCGATTGGTGTAGACGGCATCACGGGCAAAGAGCCCGATGTCATTGCAATTGCTGTTGCAGCGCAACTCTTGCAAATAGATTGAAAATAATTGAACACAATGTAGAGGCGTAAAAGCGAATATGGATGCGTATTTTTTAGAGTGGGCTAATTTACTATTGCGCTGGGTGCATGTGATCACAGCTATTGCATGGATAGGCTCATCGTTTTATTTCGTTTTTTTAGATAACAACCTGATCCGACCTAACTCGCCAGATCTGCTTGAGAAGGGCGTGGACGGAGCTATGTGGGCGGTGCATGGTGGCGGATTTTATAACCCCCAAAAATACATGGTGGCTCCCAAAAAAATCCACACCAAGCTGCATTGGTTTTATTGGGAAAGTTACTCCACCTGGTTGTCTGGTTTTGCGCTATTCACGGTCTTGTATTTATGGAACGCAGGCACTTTTTTAATTGACAAGTCTTTGATGGACTGGTCGAGTGCGCAAGCGATCTGTGCGGCTTTGGCTTTTTTGGTGGTGTTTTGGTTTATTTACGACGTGATCAGTCGCGCCTTTGGATTTAGAAAGAACGGCGAACTGATTGTCGGCGCCAGCATGTTTGTGGTAATTGCTTTCGCTTCTTGGCTAGCCTGTCATTTGTTTGCAGGCCGTGCCGCCTTTTTATTGGTGGGCGCCATGATTGCCACTGCGATGAGTGCCAATGTGTTTTTCTGGATCATTCCGGGGCAACGTAAAGTAGTGGCTGCCATGACTTCTGGTGTTGCCATGGATCCCAAAGAACTTGCTACGCACGGCAAACGCGGAAAACAACGCAGTGTGCATAACACCTACTTCACCTTGCCTGTGATTTTTGCGATGCTCAGCAACCATTACAGTTTTTTATACACCCATAAAAATCACTGGGTGATTTTGGTGCTGATGATGTTGTCGGGCGCCTTAATCCGTCAGTTCTTTGTGCAGCGCCATGCCTACCACTTGGGGCGCGCTAAAAATCCGTTGCCCTTTGCTATCGCTGGCGTGTTGGTTTTAATTGGTGTGATTGTGTGGATGCGGCCTGTGCCTTCATCTTCCGATACAACTGCAAGTAATGCTGCGCCAGTGGGCTATGCACAAGTGCAACAAGTATTTGCGCAACGTTGTTATTCCTGCCACGGCGAGCAAGTACAAATGAAAAATGTTCGGTTTGATGCGCCTGAGGGCGTTAAACAACACGCGCTTGGAATTTATCAGCAAACTGTTGTACTGCGTCAAATGCCCATGAACAATTCCTCGGGCATTACCGAAGAGGAGCGCTTATTGATCAAGCGCTGGTTTGAAGGTGGCGCTGCGCTGAAGTAATGCGGTAACCCTAAGCCCATGCCATCACTATTTCTTCGACTTTTTGGTTGGGTAATTATTTCGATTAGCGCTGTTGCATGCGCTACCGCAAAGGCAGAAGAGGTAACCGTAGGCGTCGCTGCCAATTTCACCGCTCCAATGCAAAAAATTGCGCAGGCCTTTGAACAAGATACGGGGCACAAGGCTTTGCTGGCATTTGGAGCAACTGGAAAGTTTTATGCACAAATTAAAAATGGTGCACCCTTTGCTGTTTTGTTGTCTGCCGATGATGAAACACCTGCACGCTTAGAAAAAGAAGGTGTTGTGGTGTCTGGCACAAGGTTTACCTACGCTATTGGACGATTAGCCTTGTGGAGCAAGAACCCCTCCTTGGTGGATGACAAAGGTCAAGTACTGCTAAGAGAGACCACAGATAAAAATAGCTTCAAGAAACTAGCGATTGCTGATCCCAAGCTTGCGCCCTACGGCGCTGCGGCAATGGAGGTGATTGAACGCATGGGTGTAATAGCCAAAGTGAGGCCTAAACTGGTGCAAGGTGACAGCATCGGCCAAGCCTTTCAATTCGTGATGACAGAGAACGCAGCGCTTGGCTTCGTGGCCTTGTCGCAAATTTCGATAGATGGTCGCATTACCCAAGGAAGTGCGTGGGTGGTACCGCAAAACTTATACACGCCATTGAAGCAAGACGCTGTCTTACTACCTTTGGGAAAAAACAATGCAGCAGCGCTTGCCTTGATGAAATATATGCGTAGTGACCGCGCACAAGCCATCATTCGCGCCTTCGGCTATACCCTGTAGAGTTCTGGCTATGCATTTATCGTCCGAAGACTTGGCTGCCATTTTGTTGACGCTGCAATTGGCTAGCGTCACCACGGTGTTGTTGCTTTTTCTGGCAACGCCTATTGCTTGGTGGTTGGCGCATACGCAATCTAGATGGCGTGCACCTATCGCTGCCTTGGTGGCTTTGCCCTTGGTATTGCCTCCGACCGTGTTGGGATTTTATTTGCTGATTGCATTGGGACCACTCGGGCCTGTTGGGCAATTCACACATTGGGCGGGTTGGGGTTCATTGGCATTTAGCTTTTCAGGTTTGGTATTGGGTTCGATGATTTACTCCTTGCCCTTTGCGGTGCAACCTTTGGTGAATGCTTTTGAAGCGATGGGTTCACGCCCCATGGAGGTCGCCGCTACTTTGCGCGCAAATAAGTTAGACGCATTCTTTACAGTGGCAATTCCGTTGGCTAAACCTGGGTTTGTGATGGCGGCTATGTTGAGTTTTGCGCATACCGTTGGAGAGTTTGGTGTGGTATTGATGATTGGCGGCAATATCCCAGACAAAACGCGCGTGGTCTCGACCCAAATTTATGGTCATGTGGAAGCTATGGAATATGCACAAGCACATGGTCTTGCAGGTGCGATGTTGGTGTTTTCGTTTGTTGTGTTGTTAGTACTTTATTGGTTTAACAGACGTAAGGCAGATGGAGCCTTATGAGCGAAATACGGATACAACTTGGTTTGGTGCGAAACGGTTTTAGTCTGAAGGTGGATCTGCATTTGCCCGTGCAGGGAATCAGTGTTATTTACGGCCCATCAGGTTCTGGCAAAACTACTTTGTTGCGTTGCGTTGCTGGGCTGGAGACGCAAGCAAGCGGGCGCGTACAAGTGGGTTTAGATATTTGGCAAGACGATTCGCTAGGTGTAAGTCTGCCCACTTCCCAAAGACCCTTGGGGTATGTGTTCCAAGAGCCCTCTTTATTTGCACACTTAGATGTTGCGGCCAATTTGTCTTATGGATTGAAGCGAAGCCATACGCGCAATCAACAAATGGTTCTCGATGAAGCTATTGCTTTACTAGGTATTGGTGAATTACTACACAGGCGCACTGACCAACTCTCTGGCGGTGAGCGTCAACGTGTAGCGATTGCAAGAGCCTTAGCGACTCAACCTAAACTGCTGTTACTCGATGAACCCCTTGCGTCCTTAGATCTTGCGCGCAAAAAAGATATCTTGCCGTGGTTAGAAAAATTGCGCGACGAATTGAAAATCCCCATGCTTTATGTCACGCATGCTGCAGATGAAGTGGTGCGATTAGCGGATACCTTGGTAGTGATGGAGTCTGGACAAGTGCGCGCGCTAGGGCCTGTCACTGAGGTGCTCTCCAATACCGATCTTCCTTTGGTGGTGGGTGACGATGTGGGCGCGCTGATTGAGGGCCATGTGCAGGCCTTAGATGAGCAGTGGCACTTGGCGCAAGTGCGTATATCTAAAGCAAGTTCAGGTATGGCAGTTGAAGGCAACCCAACAGTTGCATCTATATGGGTACGCGATAGTGGCTTGCAAATAGGTCAACCAGTGCGCTTACGCGTGTTGGCACGCGATGTGAGTATTACCCTAGAAGAGGCTCAAAACACCAGTATTCAAAACCATTTGCCTTGCGTAGTCGAGTCCATCCATGCGGAGTCGCATCCCTCGCAAGTGTTATTGCGTTTGCGTTGTGGAGAGGTATTTTTGCTAGCGCGCGTGACAGCGCGTGGTGTGCATGATTTGGGATTACAAGTCGGGATGCAGGCTTGGGCGCAAGTGAAGTCGGTTGCGCTGGTGAAGTAAAAAATTCAAGCAGCACCCAATGCTAGTTGCGAGGCAAGTTGGTTATGCCTTTCAACCAATGGGCTTATATCCACTGAAGTTAAGCGGCCCTCTCGCACTATCACTCGCCCATTCACGATCGTGTAGTCTGCGTTATCGCTAGAGCACAAAAGCAAAGCTCCTAATGGGTCATGTACTGCACCACCTGCCATGCTCAATGTGTTGGTCCGAAACATAGCGAAGTCGGCGCAAAAGCCCACTTTGATTTGGCCAATCTCATGGGAACGCCCCAACACCTCCGCGCCTCCGCGCGTAGCTAAACGAATAGCGTCGCGTGGCGTCATCTCCGAAGGTCCTAGATCGCAACCAAAAAATGTTTGTCCATTCTTGGTTTGTGGTGGCTGGTTTCCACGACCAACACGCGCAAGAAGCATGGCTTGACGCGCTTCGTTCAACATGTGGCCTGCGTCGTTGCTAGCGCTGCCGTCAACGCCTAAACCAATGGGAACCCCTACATCTAGAAACCGGCGAAGTGGCAATATGCCACTTGCAAGCCGCATATTGCTGCAAGGGCAGTGCGCTAAGCCTGTTCGTGTTTTGGCAAAAAGATATGCGCCATCGTCGTCTAACTTGACGCAATGGGCATGCCAAACGTCGTTGCCTACCCAGTCTAAATCTTGTACGTATTGCGCAGGGGTGCAATTGAATTTTTCTTGGGTGTAGGCGACATCGTGGTCGTTTTCTGCCAAGTGCGTGTGCAAGCGCACGCCATGTGCGCGGGCTAATTTGGCAGACTCTCGCATCAAATCTTGGCTCACACTGAAAGGGGAGCAAGGTGCAACTGCTACATGGGTCATGGAACCAAAACTGGCGTCATGCCAAGTCTCTATGAGGCGTTGAGTTTCTTTCAATATGAAGGGTTCTTTTTCGACGGCTTGGTCGGGAGGAAGACCACCCTGTGATTCCCCCACGCTCATACTGCCGCGTGTTGCAGTGAATCGCATGCCAATCGTATGCGCTGCTTCTATGCTGTCATCCAATCTGACGCCGTTGGGATAGATGTAGAGGTGATCACTGGTGGTTGTGCATCCAGATAGCAGCAATTCCGCCATCGCTACTTGGTTTGAGACGCGCACCATTTCTGGTGTTAGCCCTAACCATATGGGATACAAGCCTTTCAACCAAGAAAACAACTCCGCGTTTTGAACCTGCGGCACTGCACGTGTGAGGCATTGAAACATGTGGTGATGCGTATTCACCATGCCGGGGATCACAACATGCTTGCGCGCATCGATTACTTCATCCACTGGGTTATCTGCCAACCATACATCAAGCGGTTCGTCTTTGGAAAAGATACGTGCGATGCGTCCGTCACGCACCAAAACCGAAGCACCTTGAAGTTCAGTATCGTGATCGTCTTGGGTGGCTAGGTGTTGGGCGCGATGGATGAGAAGGGTGGTCATATACGTCAAAATGTGTCTGTCATTACTTTAACTCGAGATGTAAAAAGCCTATCTCAAACGCTTAAAGTCTCTGTTTTACAAATCAACATGAAAAAAGCGAAGACCATCTCATGAAAATTTACAAAATTGCATGCATCCCTGGTGACGGCATTGGTAAAGAAGTGATTCCCGCCGGCGAACTCGTTTTGCAGGCTTTGGCGAATAAGAATAAAAGTTTCCAGTTCGCATTTAGCCATTTCGGATGGGGTGGTGACTGGTACCGCGAACATGGCGAAATGATGCCCGCTGATGGACTCGACGCCTTACGGCCCATGGATGCAATTTTGTTTGGTTCAGCTGGGGACCCCGATATTCCTGACCACATCACCTTGTGGGGCCTTCGCTTGAAAATTTGTCAAGGTTTTGACCAATATGCCAATGTGCGGCCCACGCGTATCTTGCCGGGCATTGACGCACCACTTAAGCGTTGCACCCCCAAAGACTTGGATTGGGTGATCGTTCGCGAAAACTCAGAGGGTGAATACGCAGGTGTCGGTGGACGCGCGCACCAAGGCCATCCGATTGAAGTGGCAACCGATGTGTCGATGATGACGCGTGAGGGCGTAGAGCGCATCATGCGTTATGCGTTTAAGTTAGCGCAATCGCGTCCTCGTAAATTGTTGACGGT
>SYDB01000249.1 GCA_005786815.1 Burkholderiales bacterium | reverse complement strand
GTTCGTTGTCGAGTGACTTGCCGTCTTCAACAGTGATCACGCCTTCTTTGTCCACTTTGTCCATGGCTTTGGCAATGATCTCGCCAATGCTGTGGTCGCTGTTGGCAGAGATAGAACCGACTTGAGCGATTTCTTTGGTGGTTGTAGTGGCCTTGGTGGCTTTCTTCAACTCTTCGATCAAGGCTGTGACAGCTTTGTCGATACCGCGCTTCAAGTCCATGGGGTTCATGCCTGCGGCGACATACTTCATGCCTTCGTGCACGATGGCTTGAGCCAATACGGTCGCAGTCGTCGTGCCGTCACCAGCGTTGTCAGAAGTCTTAGAAGCGACTTCCTTGACCATTTGCGCGCCCATGTTTTGCAATTTATCTTTGAGTTCGATTTCTTTTGCAACGGACACACCGTCTTTGGTCACGGTAGGAGCGCCGAATGAGCGCTCGAGCACCACATTACGGCCTTTAGGGCCGAGGGTGACTTTCACTGCGTTGGCCAGGATGTTGACACCCTCGACCATGCGTGCGCGGGCTTCGCCGCCAAAAATTACGTCTTTTGCTGCCATATAAATTTCTCCAGAATTTCAATAAATGTGCGTGGGGAGTCTTAAGCGACTACGGCGAAGAGGTCTTCTTCTTTCATGACCAGCAATTCTTCACCGTCGACTTTGACGGTTTGGCCGCTGTATTTGCCGAACAACACGCGTTCGCCAACTTTGACATTCATGGCGATGAGTTCGCCTTTGTCATTTTTCTTGCCGGGACCAACAGCCAAGATTTCACCTTGGTCTGGCTTTTCGGCGGCTGAGTCGGGAATCACGATGCCCGAGGCAGTTTTGGTTTCGCTATCAATACGCTTGACGATCACGCGATCGGCGAGGGGACGAAGTTTCATTGCATCTCCAAATTGGAACTAAAGGATTTAAAAACACGGTGATTACCGTTTCGGCAACCACCAGTTAGCTCATGGTGGGGACTAAGCAAGCAAGTTGTTAGCACTCCCGTCCATTGAGTGCTAAGTTTAGGTCATCTCGGGTCGATTTCAAGTCCCTAAGGTTCAATAGTAAGCAATTTAGGCATAAAAAAACCCTGCATGCAGGGTTTTTGCGCCTTGCCGAGTAGATCGGCTCGGGTCAGGGGCTGCATAGATTGGGATTATTGCTGGTGGTTGCGGGCGCTCAACAATTCAGCCATGACGCGGTAGTCGGTCATTGCGCTTTCCCACATACGGTTTTCGCGATCAGCTTTGATCCAGTTCGAAAACGCAGCAGGAATATTCAGAACGCTTTGGTAAGCGCTGAAAATCAAGTCTTTGGCCACTGAAAGGCCAAGCGTTGTTCTCTCTAAGCCGAAATGGGTGGTGGGATATTGGGCATGTACGAAGGTTGTCATAGCGGCTCCTGTATTGCTTGTGGCAAAGTGAATAAGCACTAATTATAGGGTTAACCCTAAATCCATATGAATTTATAGGGGTAATCCCTTATTTTGACTTTGGGCAGAGGGCTATGGCAGCTCTAAATTTTCTTCGGGTGCAGACTTATCGCGCGGGCCCACCATGCCCAATCTGGCTTTGAGAGACTGGGGTTGACCAGTAATCAAAGCAGCGTAATTGGTGGTGTTGGACAAAACTTTTTTTACGTAGTCGCGGGTTTCGTTAAAAGGCACGTTCTCTGCCCAAATGGCGCCTTCTACAACAGGGCCTGTCCCGTCATTAGGTGCTCGCCAACGTCGCGAGCGGCTCGGCCCCGCGTTATATGCGGCAGCCGCCAATGGCAAAGAGCCCTCAAAGCTATCGAGGACCAGTTTCAAATAGCCAGTGCCGATAGCGATATTGGTATCGCGGTCTGTGATTTGGTCTGGGGTGAATCCGTTTAGCCCAATCTTGCGAGCAGTCCAACGCGCAGTTGCGGGCATGACTTGCATCAAGCCAGAAGCACCAACGTGCGATTTAGCGTCCATGACAAATCGGCTTTCTTGTCGGATCAATCCGTAAACATAAGCGGGGTCAAGGTTGATGGAGCGGGTGCGTTGGAGGACCGCATCTTTAAATGGCATTGGAAAGCGTTGTTCCACATCGATCACTGCGCGTGTGCGCTCACTGGTGTTGATGCATCGATCCCAGACTTGGTGCTCGCAAGCCAGTTGCGCGGCGGCTAATAACTCGCGATCAGTCATCAAGCCGCTTTGACCTTGGGCATTGACCAAATTCGTGCCGTAGTTCCACTCACGTACGCCTTCAGCACGCAAGCCCATGGCAATGGCGTACAAAGCTCTTTGCAAAGAAGGGTTGCGTTTTGCAACTTCTAATTCTTCGGCTGTTGGTGCCGGCGGTTTTGAGGGTGTAATGACTTTGCGACCTAACTCTTCCAAAGCCAATTGTTCGTAAAACCCTCTCACGCCGGCGATGCTCTCCAGCAATACGTTCGCTTCTTGTTGTATCGCAGGTGTGATCTTTTTGTGGCTTAGCAATGCGCGGGCGTACCAATAAATCCAGGTAGGTTCTTTACGAGCATCAGGGCTCATTGCATGGATGGCGCTCTCCACCAAAGACCATTTGGGCGTGTTTCCCGCACGCAGAGCGGCGCGAACTTTCCATGCCAGCATGTCGTCGTTCAAGTCTTTATCGTGGGCAACGCGGGCGTAGTGGTCTAGCGTGTCGTCGTCCAAACGCATAGCGGATTGACGGCCTATGACACCCCATACCCAGTGACGCTCTTCTGTCGTGAGATAAGGTTGCCATTTGGTGCGCATCAGTTTGGCGGCGAGATCAGGGTCTTGCGAGGCCACGCGTACAAGCGCCATCACCACCAACTCTTGGCGAACTTTTTGCGGTGCTGCGATGTTTTTGGCTAAGAACTGGGTGGCGTTGCTGTAAATATCCTTGACCATAGGCGCAACTTGCGGCGCGACGATTTGAACGGCATTGCGCGCAGTCACAGGGCGTGTGTGCTCGACCATTAGCCTAGCTTTGCGCCAAATATCTAGCGCCGTGAAGAACTTGGCGTCGTACAAACGGTCCGCAGCTAAAGTGCATCCGTCATCGGCCTCGCGCATACCCATCCAATTGCGACGCACTTCGTCGGCCACCATCTTGCCAACTTG
>SYDB01000248.1 GCA_005786815.1 Burkholderiales bacterium | reverse complement strand
GGCTGGTCGTAACGGCAATAGCCAACGCAATGCGAGATAGTTCTCCGCCTGAGGCCACTTTACCGACAGGTCTTGGCGTACTACCTGCATGACCCGCCACTAAAAACACAACACTTTCTAATCCACTAGCACTGGGCTGGTCATTGGCTTCTAAAGCCACTTCAAAACGACCCCCTTGCATACCCAAGCCTTGCATGGCTTGCGTGATCGACGTCGCTAACAGCGGTGCAGCTTTGGTGCGCACCTTGGAAACTTTTTGTGCTTCTGTGGTGTAGTGCGTGAATGCTTGGGCTTGTGCGCGCTCAAGCGCTTCAAGATCGCTTGAGGCTTCTAGTTGCAGTAGTCGTTGCTTCCATTCTGCGTAAACAACAGGTAGCTCTTGTGGCGTGCGTTTGAAGCGTCTTGACAAAGACATCCACAAACCCATGCGTTCATCTAAAGCTTGTAGGCCTTCTGGGTCTAATTCGGTATGGCTCAGGTAAGCCTGCAATGAATGCGCGACATCGCTGGCTTGCGCCACGCTAGATGCCAATACCTCTACCCAATTGGTGAACTCAACCTCCACATGGGCTTGGTCTTGCAGTGCAGTTTGTGCTTTCGCAAGTTGGGTGAGCGCGCCTGTGTCGTCATCTTCCAGCGCGTGAATGGCACTTTGCGCTGCGTCCATCAGCGCTTGCGCGTGTGACAAACGGGTATGTTGGTTGTTGAGTTCATCCCATTCGTCAGCGGCGGGGTTGAGCTTGTCTACTTCACCTACTTGCCACATCAGACGCTCGCGTTCATCTTGTAAGCTGGCTTGGTCGTGTTGCGCATCATGCAGGGTTTGGGTCGCTAAGCGCCAAGAAGTCCACGCACTGTGTAAATTTTTTAAGTCGATACCGGCATAGGCGTCTAGCAGTCCGCGCACCGCATCAGGTCGGGTGAGGCTTTGCCAAGCATGCTGGCCATGAATGTCAAGCAGTAAGTCGCCCAAAGCACGCAGTTGCGCCGCAGTAGCAGGGCTGCCATTGATCCATGCGCGGCTTTTACCTTGTAGGTCAATGGTGCGTTTGAGCAAAACACCATCTTGGGCGGCGATGTCGTCAAAGCCTTCTTCTTGCAGCCAAGCAAGCACATCAGGGGTTACGTCAAATTCAGCGCCAATTTCTGTTCGGTTGGCGCCCTCTCTGATCACGCCAGTTTCGGCGCGTGAACCTAATACCAGTTGGAGAGCGTCAATCAAAATCGATTTACCTGCGCCAGTCTCACCTGTGAGCGCAGTGAAGCCTGTCGATAAATCCAAATCGAGCGCGCGAACAATCACAAAATCGCGCAAAACAATATGGCGCAAGCTCATGCAACACCCTCGTTCCAGTGAAGTTTTTCACGCAAGGTGTCGAAATAACTCCAGCCTTTGGGGTGTAAAAACCGCACAGAAAATTTGGAGCGCGTCACAGTAATGCGGTCACCCAACAAAAGTTCGGCCAAAGACTGCATATCAAAGTTAGCGCTAGCGTCTCGGCCAGAGATCAAGTCAATTGCAATCTCATCTGTATCGGCCAAGACAATAGGACGATTTGAAAGTGTGTGCGGTGCAATAGGGACCATCACCCATGCATTCAAGGATGGGTGCAAAAGAGGGCCGCCAGCTGACAATGAATAAGCAGTGCTGCCAGTCGATGTGGCAATGATCAAACCATCGGCACGCTGGTTTGCCACAAACCGGCCGTCGACCTCTACCCGCATTTCCACCATGCCAGAAGTAGCTCCTCTATTGACTACTACGTCATTCATGGCAAGGGCATCAAACACACAATGACCGTCACGCCAAACTTTGGCGTGCATGAGCGAGCGTTTGTCTTCCTCAAATTCGCCGCGCAACATGGGCTTGAGGGTCGCTTCAAACTCTTGAATGGGAATGTCAGTAATGAAACCCAAGCGCCCTTGGTTGATGCCAATCAGCGGCACATCGTATTTGGCTAAGAGTCGGCCATAACCCAGCATGGTGCCGTCGCCGCCAACAACCAGCGCCAGATCGCAAGTCTTGCCTATGCCTTCGACATCCATCACCGAATATCCGGTGATACCCGTGTTGGAAGCGGTATCGTGCTCCAAAATGACATCTGAGCCCTGATCGAGTAAAAACTGTGCGATGCTCTGCAAGGCTTGCTTGGAAGATGGCTTAGCGCCACTGCCTACAGGCAGGTGGTATTTACCAATCAGAGCAATCTGACGAAATGTGGATTCCATGGCTAAATTACATCACTAAAATTTGTCACAACCATGAACATGCTAGACGATCGCGCCAAATTGCTCCTGAAAGCACTGGTTGAACGTTATATAGCCGACGGGCAACCCGTCGGATCGCGCACCCTTGCCCGTGCCACCGGAATTGAACTCTCCCCCGCCACCATTCGCAATGTCATGTCCGATTTGGAAGTGCTGGGGCTTATTGCTAGCCCCCACACCTCTGCTGGACGCGTACCGACCTCGCGCGGATACCGCTTGTTTGTGGACACGATGTTGACGGCGGATCGGGAGCAGTTGCATGCCCCGAGTTTGGCCGCAGATCAGCCGCAAAAAGTAATCGCTAATGCAGCAAATTTGTTGTCCGACTTGTCCCATTTTGTTGGCGTTGTGATTGCGCCACGCCGCAGCTCGGTATTTCGCCATATCGAATTCTTAAGGCTCTCTGAGCGCAGGTTATTGGTCATCATGGTCTCGCCTGAGGGCGATGTTCAAAACCGGGTTTTATTCACCGAGTCGGACTACACCACTTCGCAATTGACCGAGGCTTCCAATTACTTGAACCACCACTTCGCAGGCATGGCGATTGAGCAGGTGCGTGAAAAACTGCTTGCAGAAGTGGAATCGTTGCGCGGCGAGATTGCCACTTTGATGCAAGCTGCGGTGCAGGTAAGTACAGAGGCTCTTTCGCAACCGCAAGATGACGTGGTCATTAGCGGTGAGCGTAATTTGTTGTCAGTGACTGACTTCTCCAGCGATATGGGGCAGTTGCGCCGTGCTTTTGATTTATTCGAACAAAAAGCCCAGTTGGTGCGTCTTCTAGATATTTCTGCCCAAGCCGAAGGGGTGCGTATTTATATTGGTGGTGAGAGCCAAATCGTCCCTATGGAGGAGTTGTCAGTCGTCAGTGCCCCTTACGAAATTGACGGCCAAGTGGTGGGAACCTTAGGCGTGATCGGTCCAACCCGCATGGCTTATGACCGAATGATCCAAATTGTTGACATCACTTCTAAGTTAGTGAGCAACGCCCTGAGCCATAAGTAATTTTAGGAAGACTTTCTAACACCAAATAAGATGCCACAGGTCACGAGTGCAAGACCTGCCATCAAGTTCCAATACATCGGTTCATCCAAAAGTACGACTGCACAGAGAGCTGAAAGAGCTGGAACAACTGCTGTCATCATGGTGCTGCGCACGGGGCCGTAATGACGCACCATCATGTTGAACGATATTCCAGAAATAACCACCGAGCCAATCCCTTGAAAGAGGGCTTGAAATAAAAGCTCTTGCCATGGCGCGACTCCTAAGTGGCTAGGAATGAGTTCTACCCAAGCGGCCAATGCATACAGCGGTAAAAACGTGACACATGAGAAAGCAGTCACTGCCATGGTGGCACGCACAGCATCTAAACCTTCTTTGCGCACGATCACGGTATAAAACGACCAACTACATGCAGCGCACATAAACATCACGTCGCCCACCCACACTTCGCCGCCGTCAAAAGCTTTGAGCAGACTTGAACCGCCCACTAGCAAATCTCCTAAAACAATGCACACCAAACCTATCGCGCGCACTTTAGAGATTGATTGACTCAAGACTAGCCAAGCTATCAAAGTTGTCCACAGCGGCAAGCTGCCAGGTAACAAAACAGAAGCATGCGTAGCTGGCGCAAAGAAAAACCCTGAGTAAGACAGCATGCTAAAAATAAAACTACCAAATAAACCTCCGATGATGGTGATGCGAATAGGCAAGGGCGAAAGTCCCAATAGAGAGCCTACTTTTTCACCGGCTTGTCTTTGAGGACGCATGAGCCACCAAGCCCAAGGCAATAAGACGCTACCAGCACCCAGAATGCGCAAGAACGCAATATCAAGTGGTAATAAACTGTGCGAAGCAGATGCGCGCGCAATAACGATGAACGATGTCCATATCAGGATAGTCACCAAGGCTGCAATCAGGCCGATGGCTCTTGGTGAAAATTTCATGCTTTGTGTTCAGTGTTGTACGCAATAGGATGGAATCTGGTGGTGTACTAAGCGCACTAGATTTCAGAGAATTCCAAAAGGCTTGATTCTTTCACATTGTTAATTGGCTAACAAAAATGCTGACGACCTCGAGAGAGGTCGTCAGCATTCCTTTTGGATGGTTCCTCGTTAAGAGGAGCTATTTATTTAACCGATGCAGGTGTCTTTGCGACTGGAGTTGTAACTTTCTCAGCTGGTTTTTGCGCAACTTTTTCAGTTGTCTTTTTCACTTCTTTAGCAGGCTCAGCAACAGCTTTTGTAGCAGCAGATGGGGCCGCACTGGGTGTTGCCGTGGTGGTGGCAGCAAAGGCGCTTACAGAGATAAGGCCAGCGATTAAGGTTGCGATAAGTTTGCTCATTTCATGGACCTTTCAGTTGTTTGTGAAATCCTCCAATTGATTTGGAATGCATCTACAACGGCGAGCAAAGAGACCATGTTGACGTAAATAAACATTTATTTGGGTCAACCAAATGAAGTGACTGCCGTTAATTCGGCCCTCAAATGGCTTGAGCGAAGAAGTAGAATTCAAATCTAGGGCCTATAGCTCAGTTGGTCAGAGCAGAGGACTCATAAACAAGTTAAGAACTTAAGTTGTCTAAAAATC
>SYDB01000247.1 GCA_005786815.1 Burkholderiales bacterium | reverse complement strand
TAGGCAGCGCTGAGCAACTCCAAAGTCGAACGCACACTCGCAGGGGACAGATCTTCAGTCTCAATTTCAGTCGCGCCTATGACAAAAACATGGTCTGGTTTCGGTGCAATGTAAATGGGGTAACGCGGATGAATCAAGCGCGTTGGTCTTTGTAATGTGACTTCAGGTGCATGCAAGCGAATCACTTCACCGCGAACACCTCTGAGGGCCTTCCATTCTTGTCTAGCGCCTAAACCTCGGCAATCAAACACCCAGTCGGGTTGCCCAGTAGTACCTGGAGTGAAATCTTCGGGTGCTTTGGCAGTATTCCAATGCAAGCCAACCATTTGTATTTGAAGGCTATCCAGCAGCGCAGCCAGCAGTTCGCGGTTATCTAGTTGCCCTTCGTCGGGCAAGTAGAGGGCATTTTGAAAACGGTCTTGCAATGCTGGTTCCATCGCCGAGAGTTTTGTATTATCAATAGATTGCAATGCAGGCAAGCTTGGTAATTGCGTTTGGGTTCGCGCAAGCAATTGCGCGAATCGTTGGGCTTCAGGGGCATCTTGGCGATGCCAAACAATCAGGGTCCCGTTTTGTTGAAAGAAAACAGCTTGCTCTAATTCTTTCAATAGTTCGGGCCAACGCTTGAGTGCATGTTGTCCCATTTGCACGACTGACAATTCAGTAATCGCGGACTCTGCAAGCGGCGCCAACATGGCAGCAGCCACACGTGCCGCAGCTCCTTGCGCATCGGGTCCTTGCGCTTCATACACATCGACACGATGCCCCAAGCGAGCCAAGCTATGGGCGAGTAAACGTCCCATCAAACCGGCACCTAAAACTACGCTGTGTTTTTGGTTGGTCATCAAATTCCCAACCCACATAAAGAGTTAACTAAGCATTGCGCATAATTACGCGTATGACTAATCAACAACATTCTTCTAAGCACTACGCCCGCGTATTGACCATTGCAGGATCTGACAGCGGCGGCGGTGCTGGCATCCAAGCCGATTTGAAAACCTTTGCTGCCTTGGGCTGCTATGGCATGACTGCCATCACGGCCTTGACTGCGCAAAACACTAAGGGTGTGCAAGGTATTCACGGCATACCAGCCGAGTTTCTCAAAGCCCAAATTCAATCTGTGATGGACGATATCGGCGTTGACGCCATCAAGATCGGCATGTTGCATGCCCCAGAAATTGTCGATGTAGTGGCTTGGGCCATCGACCACTACCAGCTGAAAAACGTGGTGTTGGATCCCGTGATGGTGGCCACCAGCGGAGACCGCTTGATTGCCAGTGAAACGGTGCAAGTCTTGGTGCGCGAGTTGTTCCCTCGCGCGACCCTCATTACTCCTAATCTGGATGAAGCAGTTTTGTTGTTGGGGCGTGAGATATCGGACGCCAGTGTCCTGGAGTCTGCAGGACGCGATTTGCTGGCGATGGGCGCGCGAGCTGTCTTGCTCAAAGGAGGGCACTTGCCTGGCGACGATGTGATGGATTTGCTGTTGCAACCCGATACGCCCTCTGAGCGTTTGTCTTCGCGTCGCATCCATAGCAACAATGTGCATGGAACAGGCTGCACTTTGTCTTCTGCTATCGCAGCCTATTTGGCTTTGGGGTTGGGTTTGTCTGAGGCTGTGCACTGCGCGCGTCAATTTATTGTGCAAGCGATTGCGCACGGAGCAGACATCACCACGGGCCACGGCCACGGACCGTTGAACCATGGTTTTGCGCCAGTGCCTATGCATGCTCTGCATGGTTAAGCCATTACCAATCCGCCGTCGACAACCAACACTTGTCCGGTCATAAATTGGCTCTCGTCTGACGCTAAAAACAAAACAGGGCCCGCCACATCTGCTGGAGTGGCTAACCTTCCTAATGGGGTCTGAGCGATCAACATATCTTTGACAGATTCTTTGGTGTGGGCGCTAGAAGCGGTAGGACTGACCAAGCCCGGTGCAACACAGTTCACGCGAATGCCACAGGGGCCTAGCTCTGCGGCTAAATTTCTACTAAAGCCTACTAAAGCTGATTTAGCGGTGGTGTAGTCGTGATAGGGAATGCTCGGCCGGTAGACCAAGTCACTCACCATATTGATGATGCTGCCTTTTGCGCGTTGACGCATATTCGGAATGACTGACTGACAAACGTTGTAAGTGGCCTGAACTGCGCCATCAAATTGGGTTTGGTAGTGAGCCCATGGCGTTTCCCAAAAGCGTTTGCGGTTTTCAGGGTCAAACGCATAGGGGCTAAATGCGTTGTTCACCAGTACGTCGATACGCCCAACCTCGCGCATGGCATGGGCCACCATATCCTGCACTGCAGATGGATCGCGAACGTCGGCTTGCAAGGCTAGGGCAGTACCGCCTAGTTTTTCACAGCTGCTTACTACCTCTTGTGTTGCTTTTACATTGACAAGGTAGTTCACCAAGACACATGCGCCTTCAGAGGCAAAGGCTTTGGCAATCGCCGCGCCTATGCCTCGGCTAGCACCCGTTACCAAAACAGTTTGGTTATGAAAACGCTTAGGGTGCATCTTATTTTTTGCCTGGTAATAAGTCTTGGCTAATGACATCTGCAACTTTGATGTCGCGTTGAATCAAACCAAATGCTTTGTAGGCATTGGCACCCTTTTGAATGACGTTCATATCAAAAGCGCCTAAGCCTTTTTGTTGGGTGACGGGCGAAACGCTGGTGGCATTGCGTAACTTAATTACTTCTAAATTAGCGGTTTCGTTTTGGCCATCAAGCGCAAATTTCACAGCCAACTTGGCTGCCTCTTGGGGTGAGCGCATCATCCATTCCGCGCTGTCTTGGTAGGCTTGTAGAAATCGTTTCAAAACGTCTTTCTTTTGTTGGTAAGTTTCTTCTCGCACTACAAAGAAATCGCTGGAGATATTTACATAATTTTTAACTTCCATCACGTTCACATCACCCAGGCCTTTTTGCTTTCCAACCAGAAGACCTGTGTCGGTAG
>SYDB01000018.1 GCA_005786815.1 Burkholderiales bacterium | reverse complement strand
CCGTTCGACGCTTATTGCGCGTGCAAATCGACGATGCCATCGAAGCCGACCGCGTGTTCACCATGCTGATGGGCGACGAGGTAGAACCCCGTCGCGACTTCATCGAGAGCAACGCATTGCGCGCAGCCAATATAGACATTTAAACTCTCAGCCCCTACATCCCAAAAGGAAGTGTTTGATGTTGTATCCCAAAGCGTTTGATGTCATTGTGGTGGGCGGAGGTCATGCCGGCACTGAGGCTGCTTTGGCTGCTGCTCGCATGGGGTGCACTACTTTATTACTCACCCACAACATTGAAACCCTGGGCCAGATGAGCTGTAATCCGTCGATTGGCGGCATCGGCAAAGGCCATTTGGTGAAAGAGGTCGACGCACTGGGCGGCGCCATGGCCTTGGCCACAGACCAGGGGGGCATCCAATTTCGTATTTTGAATAGCTCTAAAGGACCGGCTGTACGCGCAACCCGCGCTCAGGCAGACCGCGTTTTGTACAAGGCCGCCATTCGTGGAATGTTGGAAAACCAGCCTAATTTGTGGCTGTTCCAGCAGTCGGTAGAAGACTTGATGGTCGAGGGCGATAGGGTGGTAGGTGCTGTAACCCAAGCGGGCATTCAGTTTCGCTCAACCACCGTAGTGCTTACTGCGGGCACCTTCTTGGATGGAAAAATCCATGTGGGCCTCAGTCATTACGCCGCCGGTCGTGCGGGAGACCCGCCCGCCGTTGGGCTGTCTGCACGTTTAAAAGAATTGAAGTTGCCGCAGGGCCGTCTTAAAACCGGTACGCCCCCAAGAATCGATGGGCGCACGATTGACTTTAGCCAATGCGTGGAGCAACCCGGAGACGGTGTGCTTGGTGGAATGTCTGCCGACATGCCCGTCTTTAGTTATATGGGTCGCGCAGACATGCACCCCCAGCAAGTACCTTGCTGGATCACCCATACCAATGAGCGTACCCACGACATCATCCGTTCGGGCTTTGACCGTAGTCCCATGTTTACCGGCAAAATCGAAGGTGTCGGCCCACGTTACTGCCCGAGCGTCGAAGACAAAATCAACCGGTTTGCAGACAAGACGAGCCACCAGATATTTCTAGAACCCGAGGGGCTGACCACCCACGAGTACGACCCGAACGGCATCTCGACCAGCTTGCCTTTTGATATCCAGTACGAGCTGGTCCGATCTATGAAGGGCCTGGAGAACGCACATATTGTTCGCCCCGGTTACGCCATTGAATACGATTACTTCGACCCGCGCGAACTCAAGCGCAGTTTCGAGACGCGCTCGATCGCTGGCTTGTTCTTTGCGGGGCAAATCAACGGCACTACAGGATACGAAGAGGCGGCGGCCCAAGGCTTGTTCGCTGGAATCAACGCCGCGCTTCAGTGTCGCCAAATAAAAGGCTTGGCCAACGATATGGGCGGCGCTTGGACGCCAGGCCGAGACATCGCTTACTTGGGCGTGTTGGTAGATGACCTCACCACCAAAGGCGTGACCGAGCCCTACCGCATGTTCACTAGCCGCGCCGAGTTTCGCCTGCAACTCCGAGAAGACAACGCCGACATGCGACTGACAGACTTGGGTCGCCAAATGGGTCTGGTCGACAACGCCCGCTGGGATGCTTTTAGCCAAAAGCGCGATGCCGTTTCACGTGAAACAGAGCGCCTCAAGTCTATTTGGGTGAGCCCTAAAAACCTAGCGGCCAGCGAAGCCGTTCGTCTTTTGGGCAAACCTTTGGAGCACGAACACAGCTTGGCCGACCTGTTGCGCCGGCCAGAGGTGACGTATACCAATCTGATGTCGCTGGATGCCGGCAAATACCAAAACCCTGAACTATTGTCTATTGGCGGCCAAGTAGGTGGCGCGACTGTTTCACGTGAAACAGCGGGCGCCATCGTCGAGCAGATTGAGATTTCTGCCAAATACGCGGGCTATATCGGGCGCCAACAAGAAGAGGTGTTGCGCGCGGCCCATTACGAAAACCTCAAGTTGCCACAAGACCTGGATTACAACCAGGTTTCGGCTTTGTCTATTGAAGTCCGCCAGCGCTTAAATCGCCAGCGCCCAGAAACTTTGGGACAGGCCTCTCGGATGACGGGCATCACACCGGCCGCAGTTTCCCTGTTGTTGGTGCATTTGCGCCGCGCCCGCTACAAAGGCTTTGGCAACGAAGCAGTTGCCGCAGAAACCACCAGCGACGCGTTGGCAAGTTAGCGTGCATAAGCTGTCCTTGCCTTTGCGCCAAGGCTTGGACGCACTGGGGCTGCATTTAGACGAGCACCAGCGAAACCAGCTTCTTGGCTATGTGGACCTGATGGGCAAATGGACCCGCGTCTACAACTTAACCGCGGTGCGTGACCCGCAAGGAATGCTGACGCACCACGTGCTTGACAGCTTGTCCGTTGTTTTGCCCATGCGTCACCAGATCGAGGTTTTGCGTTTGGAGCGGCGCGGTAATCCGCCGGGCGATCAAGACAAAGGTGTTCCGCAAAAGCCCTTTGCCCTGTTAGACGTAGGTAGTGGCGCTGGACTACCGGGCGTGGTGATCGCCATCACGTGCCCCGAAATCCAAGTTACTTGCCTAGACGCAGTGGCCAAAAAAGTAGCCTTTATCCAGCAAGTAGCCGCCACACTCAAGCTTTCTAATCTAACGGGGCAGCACGCACGCATCGAAACTGTTGCGCATCCCTATGACATTATTTCTTCCCGCGCATTCTCCTCCTTGGCGGAATTTGTCAGCGGCTCTCATAAAGCGCTGTCCAAGGGCGGTGTTTGGATGGCAATGAAGGGCAAAAATCCAGAAGAAGAGCTTGCGGCGCTCCCAGAAATAGCAAAAGTGTTTCACGTGGAACAGTTAAAAGTGCCAGGTTTAGACGCCCAGAGATGCCTCGTCTGGATGCGGGGTTAAACTTCCCCCTCTTTTCGTTTTGGGGACTCCATGTTTGGTATTGCGGACTACGGCGCGTTTGTCGTGGCAGTCATTGTTTTTTTAGCCATACCAGGTCCAGGCAACTTGGCTTTGCTAGGAGCGACCGGGCATGGAGGTGTTCGATCCGGCATGGCGGCAACTTTGGGCGTGATTGCTGGAGACCAAGCCTTGTTGTGGTTGGCTGTGTCCGGGCTATCTGCTTTGTTGGCTACCTATCCGGCGGCGTTTCAAACCATTCAATGGGTGGGTGCTATTTATTTGGTGTGGTTGGGGGCCAAACTGCTGCGTACACGGTTAGACGATGCTCCAGCATTAGCCCTCAAGCCCGACCAATTTTTTAAGCAAGCATTTTTTATCACTGTGTTGAACCCCAAGGCGATCGTTTTTTATATGGCTTTCTTTCCACTGTTTGTGAATCCGGCCGAGCATCAAGGCTTGATCACTTTTTCCGTGATGGCGGCGACCATTGCTGTCCTGACCTTAGGGTATGGTTTGGTGATTGTGTTGGGCGCACACCTGCTGGCCAAACGTGCCAATTCCCACCGTATCGTTGGCTTCTTGTTGAACAAAATCACGGGCTTACTGCTGATTTTCTTTGGCCTGAAGATGGCGCTGTTTAAATAATCCAACCCATCACCCATTGAACTTTTTTAAATCGAGAACGCGCTATGGCCAAAATTTTCTGTGTTGCAAACCAAAAGGGAGGCGTGGGTAAAACCACGACCATCGTCAATCTGGCCGCAGGTTTGGCGTTTGTTGGACAGCGTGTGTTGATGGTCGACCTCGATCCCCAAGGTAATGCCACCATGGGCTCGGGCATTGACAAGCGCCAACTCAAGCACACGGTGTATGACGTCCTTTTGGAAGAAGCCACCATCTCGCAGTCGCGCGTCAAAACCGAGTGGGGCGATGGTGCTACGCAGCGCAATATGGCAACCTTCGATGTCATCGGTGCAAACCGTGATTTGGCGGGCGCAGAAGTAGAGTTGGTGGACCTTGATAGGCGCGAAAACCGCTTGCGCGACGCCTTGTTATTGGTACAAAAGGACTATGACTTTGTGCTGATCGATTGCCCGCCATCTCTCTCCATGCTCACGCTGAATGGCTTGTGTGCCGCGCACGGGGTGGTGGTGCCCATGCAGTGCGAGTATTTCGCGCTCGAAGGCTTGACAGATTTGGTCAACACCATCAAGCAGGTGCATGCCAACTTGAATAAAGACCTCAAGATCATTGGTTTGTTGCGCGTGATGTTTGATCCGCGCGTTACCTTACAAGTGCAGGTGAGCGACCAACTCAAAGACCACTTTGCAGACAAAGTGTTCAACGCGGTCATCCCACGTAATGTGCGTTTGGCGGAGGCGCCTAGTTACGGCTTACCAGGCGTGGTGTTTGATCCATCTGCTAAAGGCTCGCAAGCCTATATCGACTTCGCGCAAGAGATGGTGTCGCGCGTTCAAACTTTGTAAGAGCAACAAGAGAAAAAGAATATGGTTACTAAAAAACCCAAAGGCTTAGGCCGTGGATTAGAAGCATTGCTCGGCCCCAAGGTCGATGACGCTGCAGTAGCGGCAGCCAATGCAAAACAAGGCGAACCCAACACATTGCCTCTGGATCAACTCGTGCCAGGTATGTACCAGCCACGTACGCGCATGGACGAAGGCGCTTTGTATGAGCTCGCAGAGAGCATCAAAGTCCAAGGCATCATGCAGCCGATCTTGGTTCGCAAGTTAGAGAGCGGAAAAAACGCAGGCAAGTACGAAATCATTGCCGGTGAGCGCAGAACTCGTGCTGCGAAACTCGCAGGCTTGGACGAAGTGCCTGTACTGGTGCGCAACGTGCCTAACGAAGCGGCGGCCGCGATGGCCTTGATAGAAAACATCCAACGCGAAGACCTCAATCCGCTGGAAGAAGCCCAAGGCTTAAACCGACTGATCAAAGAATTTGGACTGACCCACGAATTGGCGGCGCAAGCGGTAGGTCGTTCGCGCAGTGCGGCCAGCAACTTGTTACGCCTGCTCAATTTGGCAGATCCAGTGCAAACCATGTTGATGGCAGGCGATATAGATATGGGGCACGCACGTGCGTTGCTTGCACTAGACCGCGCGACGCAAATCACGGCGGCGAATCAAATCAATGCCAAAAAACTCTCGGTGCGTGAAGCAGAAAGTTTGGTCAAAAAACTCAGCGCCGAATTTAACCTCGTACCGCAAAAACCCAAAAAAGAAAAGTCGCGCGATATGAAACGCGTGGAAGACGAGTTGTCAGACCTACTCACGGCACAAGTGGAAGTGCGAGTGAAAAAACGCGTCAAGCGCCATGGCAAGTTGGAAGACATGGGCGAAGTCGCCATTCAGTTTGGCTCTCTCGATGCGTTGAACGGCTTGATAGATAAATTGCGCGGACACACCGCCACTTAAAAAAACATGCTCGCTAAACTGGCCTTTCTTTTATTACCAAAGGACCTCTTTCAAGGGCGGCCAACAGAGAGGCTTTTGCGCGCGTCTGGTTGGACATACCTCAGTGGTGTGGTGGTGTCCTTGGTGCTGTATGCCCTAGCGCATCCTCAGTATGACTATCGCATCCATTTAATCAGCGCCGTAGTTTTCTTGCTGAGCTATGCGTCGGTGCGTATGGGTGTTACCAATTACACATGGATTAAATTTGGCGCGCTTTGGTCCCTATTAGAGTTTATTTACGTCACAGCAAATACGGGGGGTATTAACTCGCCCGCCATGGTGTGGATGTCGATTATTGGTGTCGTTGTTATTCTTTTTTTTAACCGCGTAGCAACACAGATTTCTATTGCGCTGCTTTTTTTCCTTTATGTGGTTTTTTATATCTTGGGGTTACAAGTGGTGGTGTCGAGCGAAGTGCGCATGGATCAAGAGACGATTGCATGGGCACTAACTTACAAGCTCAGTGTGATACTTATGGTGCTATTTGGGGCTCTAGCGACTGACTGGATGTACGGCCATTTGTTGGAAGAGATCGATACAAAAAACAAAGCACTAGAGGAAACACAAAACAAGATTTTGCAGGCACAAGGGCATAAAGACGAATTCATTGCATCTATCGGACACGAGGTGCGAACACCAATGAATGCCATTCTGGGCTTTAACGATATATTGCGCCAAGAACTTGCCAGTAATCCAGACGATGTACGTGTTGTTGACCTGATACGACGATCGACGGAGCAACTGCTTGGACTTGTTAACAATGTATTAGATTTTTCGCAATTGCAAGCCAATCGCTTGTCGTTGGTGGCAAGCAAGTTTTCCTTGAGCCACTTAACGCACGAAGTATTTGGCAAATACCAGCCATTGGCCCAACAAAAAAATCTTAGCTTGGTGATGGATGCCAATAGCGTTCAAGATGTATGGGCCACGGGCGACAAGCAGCGCATCATGCAAGCCTTGCAATACCTTCTTGACAACGCATTGAAATTCACCAATGAAGGGCAAATCTCTATACGTGTCAGTCAAGTGGTGCGCGGCGTGCGATTTGAAATACAGGACACGGGGATCGGCATAGCACCAGAAAACCAAAGCCAAATTTTTTTACGGTTTGAGCAAGCCAATCTAGAGACAAACCGACTATACGGCGGTTCGGGTTTGGGGCTTGCGATCTGCGACCGACTTGTCAAGCGCATGGGCGGCGAAATAGGTGTCATAAGTGCAGTCCATCAAGGTGCCACGTTTTGGTTCATGCTTCCATTGCCAACCGAACATATAAAGGTTAAAAACGTCGATGTGACGACGCATACCAATTGGAGCAAAGCACCCATTCGGTTTTTGCTAGTAGACGACAACGCCGTCAACCTGATGGTGGCAAAACTTATGTTGAAGAAGTGTTTTCCAAATTGCAGCGTGACAGACGTTGCTAGTGGAAAAGCGGCGCTTACTGCTCTAGCCGAACAGGTTTTCGATATGGTGCTCATGGATGTTGTTATGCCAGACATGGACGGCCCGACCGTAACGCAAGCTATTAGAAATAATTTGACAGCACCTGCAAACTGCATTCCAGTGATAGCAATTACGGCAAATACACACCCGATAGACCGCGAACGTTACTTGGCCGCAGGAATGAACGATGTGATTCACAAGCCCCTAGATATTGGCGATATGGCCAGCAGAATTTCAGCTGCTTTGTCTGAGCACGAAAAGGGGTTTGGTTGATGGCGTTGCAACAACCTTTAGACATGACGATACGTATAGCGCCTTATTTGCCAAGGGCGTTCCAAGAAGGTCATAGGCCTTACTTATTTGTGCTGGCATGGCTGACCATCATTTTGGTGTCCATACTCATCGTTGTCGATCCAAACGAGAACCAACTCATCCCGCGATTGGGTATTATTTCTCTTATATTTTTCGAGTTCGTGATGCTTCAATTTGGAGCCTCAGAAAGAAAAGCGGTCGTCGTTGTTTTAATTGGATACAACGCGCTGATTATTTATTTGAGTCTTTTGACAGGAGGTATTTATTCTCCTAAGTTGAACTGGATCATGTTGGCGCCATTGGTTGCTTTTTATGTCCTTGGTAAAAAACAGGGCTTTATTTGGCTGGGCTTAGGCATCGTGGAGTATTTGGTCGTTGCTTGGTGCACGGCTAGTGGAGTTTTGCTAGAGCCACTCAAACTTGGCAATGAAGAACTGCGCGGCTCATTCGCTACATACACCGCCACGCTATTAGCTGTGCTCTTAACCCCGTTTCTCTACAACAACATGTTTCGCAAAACATTTAAAACGCGTGGTATTTACAACCGACAACTCAAAGAAAACCAAGAAGAACTAGAGCGCGTATCTGCGGCGCGTGAGTTGTTTATCGCTACGGTTAGCCATGAATTACGCACACCCATGAACGCCATTTTGGGCTTTAATACCTTGCTGATGCAACAAGCGAAAGACAAGCCCCATGCGCTTAAAATCTTGCAACACACCCAACAATCGGCTGAGCATTTATTAACGGTCATCAACGATGTCTTGGACTTTTCACAGCTGCAAGCTGGAAACATCAACATCCACTCAGAAAACTTTGTCTTGCAAGACACCATCGACAGTGCCACGGGATTGTTTTTACAGCGCCTTAAAAGTACACAACTAGACTTTCAATGCACAGTTGACGCGGATGTGCCGCAATGGGTGCGAACAGACCGCCATCGCCTGATGCAAATCTTGGTCAACTTACTGGCTAATGCCATCAAGTTCACCCACCAAGGTTTTGTGCATGTGCGCGTGACGCTAAAAGAGGGCGGCGTCATGTTCTCCATCAAAGACTCTGGCATTGGTATTGCATCAGATCTGCAACCCCATATTTTTGAACGCTTTAGCCAAGGCGAAGAAGTGCAAGCGCGATTTGGTGGAAATGGCTTAGGGTTGTCTATCTCCAAGCGCTTGGTAGAACTCATGGGTGGCAAGATTGGTTTCGAGAGCACACAAGGACAGGGTGCGCACTTTTGGTTTTATTTGCCACTGCAAGCACAAGCACCACAAAGTGTTGCAAACGCTGTACCAACAGACGTGGATGTAAACGCTGAAGTTGCTTATCGGTTTTTAGTGGTCGACGACCATCCGATTAACCGTTTGCTAGCGCGTCAAATCTTGCAAAAGCATTGGAAGAACAGTGCTGTGGCTGAAGCTGATAACGGCATCAAGGCGCTGGCAGAACTTAAGACCCATCACTTTGACTTGGTATTGATGGACATGGTCATGCCAGAGATGGATGGCATAGAAGCCACGCAACGCTTAAGACAAGAACTTCAAGGCGCTGCGGCAAATATTCCGGTGCTCGGGCTAACGGCTAACGTCAACCCCAATGACTTAGAACGCTTTGCTAAAGCTGGTGTAGACAACACCGTGCTCAAACCATTTGACCAAGTCAAATTGTGTGAGCAAGTGCAACACTTACTCAATAAGAAAAAATCTTCCCAGGGTTCATGATGTTGTGCGGGTCGAGGGCCCGCTTGAGGGTGCGCATCATGTCTACCGCGCCTTCGCCCGCTTCCGTGACCAAGAAATCAATCTTGTGTAAGCCAATACCGTGCTCACCGGTGCAGGTGCCTTCCAAACTGAGTGCGCGTTGCACTAGTTTGTGGTTCAAGGTTTCAGCGGTCTCACGCTCTGCGGCATTGTTGGGGTCTATCAAATAACCAAAGTGGAAATTGCCGTCACCTACGTGGCCCACTAAAAAGTAGGGACTGCCAGAGGCGTCAGCTTCCGCAACAGAGTCGAGCAAGCAATCTGCCAAACGGCTAATGGGCACACAGGTGTCTGTGCTGATGGCACGACAACCCGGTTTGCTTTGGATGCCTGCGAAATACGCGTTGTGGCGCGCGGTCCAAAGACGCGTGCGCTCTTCAGGTGTAGTGGCCCACTCAAACGATTGCCCACCGTTATCGTTGGCAATCTCTTGCACGGTTTCAGCTTGTTCTTTGACGCCATTGGGTGAACCGTGAAACTCCATCAATAACATCGGCGACTCGGCGAGTTCCAATTTGGAGTGTGCGTTGACCATGCGCACAGCATTGGCGTCGATTAATTCGACACGTGCAATCGGCACACCTATTTGGATCATGGTAATGGTGGTGCGAACAGCGGCTTCAATGCTTGGGAATGAGCACACTGCTGCCAATACCGCTTCAGGCAAGGGATACAAACGCAAGGTGATTTCAGTGATCACGCCCAGCGTGCCTTCGCTGCCCACCATCAAGCGTGTGAGGTCATAGCCTGCAGAAGATTTTTTAGCGCGCGTGCCCGTGCGAATGACTTGGCCACTCGATGTGACCACTTCTAAAGCCAATACGTTTTCGCGCATGGTTCCGTAGCGCACAGCGTTGGTTCCGCTCGCGCGAGTTGCACTCATACCGCCAATCGTGGCATCAGCTCCAGGGTCGATTGGAAAGAACAAGCCAGTGCTTTTGATTTCTTCGTTCAACTGTTTGCGTGTCACACCGGCCTGAACGGTGACGGTCAAATCATCTGCATTGATCGACAAAACTTTGTTCATGCGACTCACGTCAATACTGATTCCGCCTTGCACGGCGAGCAGATGGCCTTCAAGCGAAGATCCCACACCGAATGGAATCACAGGAACGCGGTGTTGCGCAGCCAACGCCACTGCATCGGCTACGTCTTGTGTGTTTTCCGCAAACACCACTGCTATAGGTGGAGGCACTTCGGTGAAGGCAGACTCATCGCGACCATGCTGTTCACGTACAACTTGGGCGGTAGAACAATTGGCGGCAAACCGCGATTTCAAAGCCTCTACAAAAGCAGGAGGAATATCGCGTTGCGATATCACGGGAACCAAGTGGTCATGCGAGGTAGGGGCGTTCATGCGATGTCTCCAAGTAAGTGGATCATTCTAATTAGAACTTCATATTTATGTACACCACAGTGTCGACAGGCACAATAATGTCTGTAAGCGAAAAAACGCACAAAGGCAAAGGAAAACCCTAATGAGTAACCGACTCACACAAATTGCAACCCGCACAGGCGATGCAGGAACAACGGGGCTAGGCGACAACCAACGCGTCTCCAAAAACAGCTTGCGCGTACACGCCATGGGCGATGTGGATGAACTCAACTCCAGCATAGGCGTTTTGCTGTGCGAAGAAATGCCGCAAGATGTGCGCGACGTGTTGGTGGAAATCCAACACCAGTTGTTTAACTTAGGGGGCGAGCTTTCCATTCCAGGCTTTGAACTTCTTAAAGCCGAGGCAGTTTTGCAACTCGATGAGGCGCTAAAGCGCTACAACGCAGATTTGCCGAGCTTGAAAGAATTTATCTTGCCCGCAGGTAATCGCGGAGCTGCGCTGGCACATGTCTGTCGCACTGTGGCGCGTCGTGCCGAGCGCGCTGTGGTGGCCTTGGGTAACGAAGAAGCCTTAAAGGACGCACCACGTCAATACCTCAATCGCCTGAGTGATTTGATGTTTGTGCTGGCCCGCGTGCTCAACCGCCAAGACGGTGGCGACGATGTGTACTGGAAAAGCGAACGGGTGAAAACTGCTTAATTATTAAAAGCGTAGTCAGCGCATTTATCGTGGCGCAAGAATCGCCATGGTGATGCGTGACACGCAGGTCAACTCGCCCGCATCGTTATGCATATCGATTTGCCAGACTTGCGTGCTTTTGCCAATATGCACAGGACGCGCTGTGCCTGTTACCCAGCCAGAGGTAGCGCTCTTTAAATGGTTGGCATTGATATCTAAACCGACAGCGCGGTGATCTTGTGGGCACGAATAATGCGCACCGCAAGAGCCGATGGTTTCTGCTAAAACCACGCTCACCCCGCCGTGCAACAGACCATACGGTTGGCGGGTGCGTTTATCAACAGGAACACGCGCACGGATAAAGTCATCTCCTACTTCTAAGAACTCTAAGCCTAAATGCTCAGTCGCCGTATCGATATGGTTCGTCGAAAGAATAGTCGGGGAGATTTCTTTTTTCCAAATGCGCATGGTGTTTTAGAAGTTAACGTTGTGGTGGCCTTTGAGCTGCAAAATCTTACGGGCTTCGTCAGGCGTTGCGACTTCTAATGAAAGCCCTTCAATGATTTTGCGAATGCGCGTGACTTGATCGGCATTCGACTCGGCCAATTTGCCAGGACCGTCCCACAAAGAATCTTCCAAACCAACGCGCACATTACCACCCATGGCTAAGGACTGCGCTGCGATTGGAATCTGGTTGCGACCGGCACCTAAAACGGACCATATATAAGCGTTGCCAAACAAGCGGTCTGCAGTGCGCCTCATATGCATCACGTCATCGGGATGTGGGCCGATACCACCCAAAATACCAAAGACAGATTGAATCAGGAAAGGCGCTTTGATCAAGCCGCGGTCAATAAAGTGCGCTGCGGTGTAGAGATGCCCAATGTCATAGCACTCGATCTCGAATCGCGTTTCGTTATTGCTGCATGACTGCAAGATGTGTGCAATATCTTTGAAGGTGTTTTTAAACACGCGGTCATCACTGTTGGCGAGATAAGGCACTTCCCAGTCATGTTTAAAGGTTTTGAAGCGCTTGAGCATGTCGTATAAACCAAAGTTCATCGAGCCCATGTTCAAAGATGCGACTTCGGGTTTGAAGTGGTGCGCAGGGCGCAAGCGGTCGGCAATCGTCATCGTGGGTGCGCCGCCAGTGGTGAGGTTGATCACTACATTGCTTTTCTCTTTGATTTCTTTCAAAAACGGCGTGAACAACTCGGGGTCTTGTGAGGGGCTGCCGTCAACGGGATTGCGCGCATGCAAATGCACAATCGACGCACCTGCTTTAGCCGCACCCAAAGCTGCATCTGCAATTTCTTTAGCAGTCAAATCTCTCAAAGTAATTTCGCCAGTTTCGCAATTATGTTCCTGTATAAACATTATTTCACCCCATACAATATGTAAGTTCCTGCGTCATAAGCACCTGCTCCAAGAGTTAATGTTATGCGGTTTATTGCCGAGTTATCTGCCCACATACCACTTATAGATTTTGGTATTACTGTTGCGTGTGAATTGCCAAGTGTAGTGTATAACTTTTTTGATGTTGTGTTTGCATAATTATGGAATTGTGCAAAAATGCTAAAAGTTCCTGTTGCTTGCTCATTTGACATAACATCTATACCTGTACCGCTATTTATATTGACAACAGAGCCATCTCTTGTGCCTGTAAAACTGTAATTTCTTCCAGTATCATTATTTAATGTAATTGTATTATTAGAGCCAAGTCCAGTTGCATTTGCGCTTAATGCAGCCACATACAAAATTAATGAGTTATATGTTTGGTCAATGTTTGTTAAATCAAAACCTGTT
>SYDB01000246.1 GCA_005786815.1 Burkholderiales bacterium | reverse complement strand
GCATGGCATCGTAGTCTTGGGCTGAGACCATAACGCCCACTACACGTTCGCGCCGAACGACGCGAACAGGCTCGCGCTGGGCCATGTCAATGAAATGCCCAAACTGGGTTTTGGCTTCGTGTGCGGTGAGGGTTTGCATCGCAAGATATTAGCACGAATCGAACGATTCGCGCGTTTAGCGCGACTTACGATTTTGTAGAGTTCTTCTGTGGTCGCTTCCAATTCGCCACACTCACCTGCTTAGCGCGTGAAACGCTCAAAGCGCCTGGTTCGGTAGATTTGGTAATCGTGGAGCCGCCGCCTACCGTGCCTCCCGCGCCAATAGTGACTGGCGCTACCAAGACACAGTTGCTGCCAATATGCACATCGGCTTCGATGATGGTGCGGTGCTTGTTAGCACCGTCGTAATTGGCAGTGATGCTGCCCGCGCCATAGTTCACGCGTTCGCCTACGGTGGCGTCGCCAAGGTAGGCCAAGTGATTCGCTTTAGCGCCATCGGCCAAAGTGGAGTTTTTGATTTCTACAAAGTTGCCTACATGCACATCAGCACCGAGTTGCGCACCTGGGCGCAGGCGGGCATAAGGACCTATGCGTGCACCTTTGCCCACTGTCACACCTTGCGCTTCACCGTCGATGTGGGTGAAAGGCAATATCGTCGCACCATCATCAATGACGCAGTTGGCAATCACGCAGTGGGCTCCAATGTTCACACCGGAACCCAGTTGCACCTGACCTTCAAAAATGCAATTGATGTCTATCGACACATCTTCTTTGCAAGTCAAACTGCCACGCAAGTCAATACGCGCTGGATCGATGATGCGAACGCCTTGTGCCAACAGCGCATGGGCTTGTCGGGTTTGGTAGATACGTTCTAACTCAGCCAATTGCAAAGGCGAATTGATACCAGCCACTTGTGCAGGGTCTGTGATTTTGTGTGCCACCACATGCACATGGTCTTGCACTGCCATCCTGACCACATCGGTGAGGTAGAACTCTTTTTGGGCGTTGTCGTTTTGAAGTTCTGGAAGCCATTTTTTGAGCCACTTGGCGGGCACGGCCATGATGCCGCTGTAGATTTCTTTGATTTCACGTTGCAACGCATCGGCATCTTTGTGCTCGATGATGCCGTGGACTTGGTGGTCCAACCCGCGCACGATACGGCCATATCCTGCAGGGTCTTCAAAGTCGATGGTGAGCAAGGCCAAGTTTTTTCCATCGCAGGCTTGAATCAAAGCCTGCAAAGTATCCACTTGCGTAAGAGGCACATCGCCCGACAAAACTACCACCACACCGTCGTCATCCAGAAATGGCAAAGCTTGTTGAACCGCGTGGCCTGTTCCAAGTTGCGGCATTTGCTTGGCAAATTGCAATGCTTTGTTCGGATAAGCCTTTTGCAAAAGTGGCTCTACCACCTCCGCACCGTGACCGGTAATCAAAATTGTGTTGCGCGTGTGCAAGGCGTGGGCTGTATCAATCACATGCTGGACCAAGGGCTTTCCGGCCAATGGATGCAAAACTTTGGGCATACTGCTCTTCATGCGTGTGCCCTTACCCGCTGCCATGATCACCACATCTAACGCAGTCATGTTCAAGTCCTCTTTGATTCTGAGAATTATCCGCCAAGCGTTGTGCTTGCTGGGCTTATCTGCGTTGGTGCTTTTGAGCGGTTGCAGCGCCCTCAAATTAGCCTACAACCAAGCTGACGAGGCGGTCTATTGGTGGCTTGACAGCTATGTAGATTTAACGGACAAGCAAAAGCCACTAGCCAAAGATGCTTTGCGGCAATTGCACCAATGGCATAGGCAGAATCAGTTACCAGAATATGTCGCGCTTTTGCAAAAAATGCGCGCATGGGCCCCAAACGACATCCAACCCGAACAAGTTTGCGCTGTTACGCAAGACATACAAAACAGCTTTATTTCTGCGTTACAACAAATAGACCCGGACGCCACCAAACTGATTAGCCAATTGAGTGAGTCGCAATTACAACGAATTCGAAAAAAATACGACAAACTTAACCGCGAATGGCGCGAAGACTATCTGGAGGGCGGCGAAGAAAAGCGTTTGCGTTATCGCAGCAAACAATTGCTCAACCGTCTTGAAGATTTTTATGGAAGCCTAGACGCCCCTCAGCGCGAAGCTTTGCAGCAATGGTTAAAGACATCCACATTCAATCCGGCCATGAGTTTCAAAGAACGACAGCGAAGACAGGCTGACGCACTCCAAACATTTACGCGTATCGCTCAAAGTGGATCGCAGTCGGGAAGTTCGTCGCAACCACAACTTCGCGCATGGGTAGATCGCGGTTTTACGCCGCCAGATGAGGCCGTTCTCGCTTACAGCCAAGCCTTGCGAAAAGAAAACTGTGAGGGATTTGCCAAATTGCACAACAGCACAACACGTGCACAACGCGAACGCTTGGCAGAAAACTTACTTAACTATGAAAACATAGTTCAAAGCTTGGTAATGAAGAAGTAGTTTTCAATTACGCCTGCAAAGCCGCCCACATTTCTTTATCGCGCTCAGCCGTCCAAATTCGCGGGTTCTTGATGCCTTTAGCTTCGTCATACGCGCGGCTCACATCAAATGGCAAGCAATGCTCGTAGATAAACACATGGCCAAACACGGGGTCCATGCTCTTGCGGGTGAGATCCATGGATGCTTTCAAATCCAAGCCCTTTGAAGCTGCTTCTTTGCCGCAGGTGAATAAAGTTTCGACCCACCGCTTGGTGTAGTCCAAAGCCTTGTTGACGTTATCGTGTCCCTTCATCGCTTCACCTCGTCCGGGAACGATGGCCACGGCGTTCAACGCACGCAAAGCTTCCAACGTGGCGGGCCATTCTTCGAGTTGGGCGTCGCCGGTGTAAACGCCTGCTTCGTATTCGACCAAATCGCCGCTGAACAATACTTTTTCAGACTCGACCCACGCAATCGTGTCGCCACGCGTATGGCCTTGGCCAGGATGCCAAATGTCGACCACCACGCCACCCAAATCAATACGCAAAGTGCCTTGGCGACCAGGCTTGCCGTCCCCCACCACCATCGTGGGCCAAGTCAAACCAGGAATACCTTCCACGCCACGGAACAAACGTGGGAAGCGTTCGATCTCACTTTGCATATCTTGCGCCCCGCGCTCCACGATCAGGCTGTGCGTGCCGTGGCTGGCGATGATCTCCGTTGCGCCTTCGGCCGCATAAGCACTTGCGCCTAAAACGCGTACTGCGTGGTAGTGGGTCAGCAACACGTATTTGATGGGTTTGTCGCTAACAGTGCGGATCTTCTTGATCAAATCGCGCGCCATATCGGGCGTAGCCGTTGCATCGCTGACCAATATGTATTTGTCACCCATGATCACACCAGAGTTTGGGTCACCCTCGGCGGTGTAAGCCCAGCAATGCGCACTGAGTTGCTCAAACTTGATCTGCTTATCGGTCAAATCGGCTTGGCTGGCGAAGGCTTTGGTGGTCATTGGTGTCTCCTGACTTTGGCGTTTGCGAAAAACTGGATTGTCGGTGGTTTTGTTTTGCTCCTAACGACCCGCAGTTCAATGGGTTGGGAGTAGGCAAGTTGGCGACATCAAGAGCGAAGTGAGGAGCCAACTTGCCTACTCCCAACCCATTGAACGGAGCGAAATAAACCAAGCCAATTAATTAGGTTCTGACCCCAATTAATCCGCTCTCGAGCAAGCGAACAACTTCGTCAGCAAAGGCTTCGTAACTCAGCGCCCCTGCGGGGCGCAGCCAGGTGAAGGTCCAGTTGATAATGCCGAAGAGCATCATGGTGATGGCGGTTTGGTTGACTGCTGTTAAGCGATCTGGGTAGGCGCGTTTTAGGAATCGGGTGAAGGCTGCGACGATGTCGCGTTGGCGGGAAACGATCAGCGTGCGTTGCTCTTCGCCCAAAAACTTGGTGTCGCTCAGCAAAGCTACATGCCGCGTGGCGGATGTTTCGTACTCTTGTAAAAAGCGTTTGATCAAGGCGTGCAGGCTGGCGCGATCGT
>SYDB01000245.1 GCA_005786815.1 Burkholderiales bacterium | reverse complement strand
ATCGGCTGGTCACGCTGGAGGATGGGACGCGAATGGGCGGAGCTGGCTCAGCGGTACTTGAGGCTTTGCAAGACATGAAAATCTCAAAAGAGATTTTGGTCTTGGGCTTTGAAGACGAGTTCACCGAGCATGGTGATCCAAGCGTCTTGATGCAGCAATATGGGTTGGCTGCCACCGGGATACAAAAGCGCATTGAAGAAATGTGGCCGGTCGCGCATCAGGCCAGCGCCAACTTAAGAAGGGTTGTGTAAATGGCTGTATGGACCTTGGGTCTCAACCACCGCACTGCACCCATTGATTTGCGTGAGCGCTTTGCCTTTGCTTCTGAAAGATTGGAGCAGTGTTTAAGTGGCTTGCGCCAAAAATTTGAATCGCACAAAGAAGTTACGATTTTGTCGACCTGCAACAGAACCGAAATTTACTGCGCAGGTGATCAAACACAGTTGCCCCAAACACTGGCTTGGCTGGCAGAAGCGGGTAAAACCCCGATAGATGAGTTAGCTTCTCATACCTATCGACTAGAAGGTGATGCATCCGCACGCCATGCCTTCAGAGTTGCCAGCGGCCTAGACTCTATGGTGCTGGGAGAGTCACAGATATTGGGTCAACTCAAAGATGCGGTTAAGTTGGCTACAGACACTGGGTCGCTAGGCACCACACTCAATCAACTTTTTCAACGATCTTTTGCGGTTGCCAAAGAAGTTCGGTCTACTACTGAAATCGGCGCCCACTCGATCAGCATGGCAGCTGCTTGCGTTCGATTGGCGAGTGGAATTTTTGAAAATATCAAAGACACCCATATTTTGTTTGTGGGTGCAGGAGAAATGGTCGAATTGTGTGTGGCGCACTTCGCGACCAAGTCGCCTCGCTCTATAACCATTGCCAACCGATCTGCAGAGAGAGCGGATGCCCTAGCAGCATTGCATGGCGGCAAGTGCATTGCGCTGGCAGACCTTCCTAAAAGGTTGCATGAATTTGATGTGGTGATCAGTTGTACGGCTAGCACTTTGCCTTTGATTGGTTTAGGCGCGGTGCAAAGTGCGCTTCGGGCAAGAAAAAATCGTCCTATCTTTATGGTGGATCTCGCTGTTCCACGCGATATTGAGCCTGAAGTAAAGAAGTTGAGCAATGTCTTTTTGTACACAGTAGACGACCTCAAAGACATTATTCAAATTGGGCAAGAACACCGGCAAGCTGCTGTATTGGATGCCGAGGTGATCATTGATGCAGGTGTTCAAAAATTCATGTTATGGCTTGAACACAGAAAAGACGTGCCTTTGATTCGCGAACTGAATTTACAAGCGGATGCTTGGCGACAAGCCGAATTAAGCAAAGCGCGAAAACAAATTGAAAAGGGCCACGATTTAGACGCAGTTTTGGAATCTCTGTCCATGGGATTGATGAAAAAAATGTTGAACGGACCCTTGCGAGAACTTCACCATGCGCAAAGTGGGCAGATAGACATAACCCATGAAGCCATTCGGCACATGTTTTTGAAGGATTAACAGAATTCCCATATGCAACGCCCAGAGCTTTCTACTGTCGCTGAGCTTTTAAAGCCCATCACATGGTTTCCGCCGATGTGGGCGTTTTCATGTGGTGTTGTGTCCTCTGGAAAGTCACTTACCGAAAATTGGGTTTTGATTGTCTGGGGAGTTTTGTTGGCGGGCCCATTGGTGTGTGCCAGCAGCCAGGCGGTGAACGATTGGTTTGACCGACACGTCGATGCCATCAATGAGCCCAATAGACCCATCCCTTCGGGACGCATGCCGGGTCGTTGGGGTTTTTATATTGCAGTGCTGTGGACCCTGTTGTCCATTTTTTGGGCGTGGCCACTTGGTCCTTGGGGTTTTGCCGCTACAGCCTTAGGTTTATTGCTGTCTTGGGCATACAGCACGCCTCCGATTCGTTTGAAAAACAATGGTTGGTGGGGTAATTCAGCATGTGCTCTCAGTTATGAGGGCTTAGCGTGGGTAACCGGTGCTGCCGTCATGCTGGGCGGCGAGATGCCTTCTGAGAAGGCCATCGTGTTGGCCTTGCTTTATAGCTTTGGTGCCCATGGCATCATGACTTTGAACGACTTCAAAGCGGTAGAGGGAGACGCGCAGATGGGCGTGCGCTCTTTGCCTGTTCAACTGGGTGTCACTAAGGCGGCCTTTACCGCTTGCGGATTTATGTTGTTTGCGCAATGGGCTGTTGCGATCTTATTGTTGGAGTGGGGTTCACCTAACTCCGCCCTTGCTGTGCTGTTGTTAAGCGTTTGCCAATTGCCTTTGATGCTGCGTTTTATACAAAATCCAGTCGAAAAAGCGCTGAGTGTCAGTGCGTTTGGCGTCCCCTTGTTTGTCAGCGGCATGATGGTGAGTGCTTGGTCCTTAAGAGGACTTCAGGAGGCTGCGCTATGAACACATTACAGCCATTCACTTGGTTTCACATCGCACGTTTAGGCCTAATCCAAGCTTGTATGGGCGCGGTGGTGGTGGTTACCACTTCGACACTCAATCGCATCATGGTGGTTGAGTTGGCGCTTCCTGCGTTGATTCCCGGCTTTTTGGTCGGTTTTCATTACCTCGTTCAAATGGTGCGCCCTCGCATGGGGTTTGGTGCTGATCAAGGCAGACGATGCACGCCGTGGATGCTTGGGGGCATGGCTGTCTTAGCGCTGGGAGGTTTTTTGGCAAGCCTTGCAACCGTTTGGATGGCGCAGGAGCTGAACCAGGGAATTGCCTTATCCATCTTTGCATTCATGTTGATTGGATTTGGTGTCAGCGCATGCGGCACTTCGTTGTTGGTTTTGATGTCCAAGCGTGTAGCTGATTCGCGCCGCGCACCAGCTGCCACTGCTGTTTGGATGATGATGATTGTTGGCTTTGCCGTCACAGCCATCACCGTTGGCAAGTTGTTAGAACCCTATTCACCAGAGCGTTTACTCGAGATCAGTAGTGGTCTCAGCATGGTAGTAGTACTTATCACTTGTTTATGTCTATGGAATTTAGAAGGACATGTGGGTGCCCAGGTGCTTGATGAGACTCAGCCAGCTAAGAAGCAAGGGTTTAAGAAAACTTTGCACTTGGTTTGGTCTGAGCCGCAAGCCAAGGCTTTCTCTGTGTTTGTTTTCTTATCGATGCTGGCCTACAGCTCGCAAGACTTGATCTTGGAGCCCTTTGCGGGTGCTTTGTTTGGCCTCACCCCTGGTGAAACCACACAGCTTTCGGGCTTACACCATAGTGCTGTTTTGTGTGGCATGTTGGCTGTTGCTGTAGCTGGAAGTGGTCGTGTGGCGGGACGCTTGGGATCTATACAAAGTTGGATGGTAGGTGGATGCTTGGTGTCCGGCGTGGCGATGTTGGGGTTGTGCATGGCGGCGGCCTATGGTTCGCCTTGGCCATTGAAACCCAATGTTTTTTTGCTGGGCGTTGCTAATGGCAGTTTTTCAATTGCAGCGATTGCGACCATGATGCGTTTAGCCACACTGGGTGGCGATCAACACGCCGGTACACGCATGGGTCTGTGGGGCGCTTCGCAAGCTATTGCGTTTGGCCTTGGTGGCCTGCTGGGCACTGCTGCAAGCGACTTAGCGCATTACCTCTTGGGCGCGCAAAGTGCAGCGTATGCCACTGTGTTTGGGTTTGAAACTGTCATGTTTGTGTTAGCTGCAGCGTGTGCTGTTTGGGTGGGTCGCTATGACGTTAAAAGTGTAGAACGTCATCACTCCAATTTGGTTGTTGGTCATAGAAAGGGTTTGAGCCATGAGTACTGAAACATATGATGTTGTCGTGATCGGTGGCGGTCCGTCTGGGGCCACTGCTGCAGATGATCTCGCTAGCCGAGGATGGAATGTATTGTTGTTAGACCGTCAAGGTCGAACCAAACCCTGTGGCGGAGCGATACCACCGCGTTTGATCAAAGACTTTGAAATACCAGACCATTTATTGGTGGCTAAAGCGCGGTGCGCAAGAATGATTTCACCCCGAGACAACCAAGTGGATATTCCGATTGAAAATGGATTTGTCGGTATGGTCAACCGCGATGAGTTCGATGAGTGGTTAAGAGAAAGAGCGCGATCGCACGGGGCGCAACGTTTACGTGGCTCATTTGAAAAACTTACCCGCGATGACGATGGCGTGTCACGTATTCATATCGCGTTGCAATCGCCGTCTCAACCTAGCAATTATTCATTTACCTCGGAAACTAAAAGTATTCGGGCGCGTTTTGTCATTGGTGCGGATGGTGCCAAGTCTGAGGTGGCACGCCAATCCATCAAAGGCGCTGATCGCACAAAGTATGTGTTTGCGTATCACGAGATCGTGCGGGCCCCAACGCAGCAAGCGAATTACGATGCTGACCGATGTGATGTTTACTACCGTGGCTCTTTGTCGCCAGATTTTTATGGCTGGGTATTTCCCCACGGCGACACCATGAGTATTGGCACTGGCAGCGCAGACAAAGGATTTTCTTTGCGAAGTGCAGTCAAAAGGTTACGTGACACAGCGGGCTTAGATAAAGCTGAAACGTTACGTCGCGAAGGTGCGCCGATACCCATGAAGCCTTTGCCTTATTGGGATAACGGTAAAGATATTGTCTTGGCAGGTGATGCTGCAGGCGTAGTGGCCCCAGCCTCTGGCGAGGGCATTTACTATGCAATGGCATGCGGTCGGATGGCTGCGGATGCAGTGGAAGAGACCTTAAAGACCGGTAATGTGTCTTGCCTCAAGAAAGCACGCAAAACATTTATGAAACAACACGGCACGGTGTTTTGGGTGCTGGGCATCATGCAATATTTTTGGTACCAGAATGACAAGCGCCGTGAAAAATTCGTCACCATCTGCGAAGACAAGGACGTGCAACAACTCACTTTTGAGTCTTATATGAACAAAGTGCTGGTCAGAAAAAAACCCATGGCGCATGTGCGTATCTTCTTCAAAGATTTGGCGCACCTATTTGGTATGGCTAAGGCATGAGCATTTTTGAGCGATTTGTTGGTTTGGCGGTCGCATTCGGCTGTACTTTAGTTGTTTCATCCGTTGGCGCTTGGCTTACAGATATTGGGCCGTGGTACTTGTCGCTGAAGCAACCGGAATGGAAACCGCCTGATGCCGCTTTTGGCATTATTTGGTCGATTATTTTTTGTTTGTGTGCTTTCAGCGGTTGGGGTGCATGGCGAGTTTCGAAAACCAGCGCAGATAAGTTGCGCATATATTTTTTATTTGGCCTTAACGGCTTGCTGAATATTTTCTGGAGTTGGTTGTACTTCAACCAGCATCGCCCTGATTGGGCCATGACCGAGTTGTATTTTTTGTGGGCCTCAGTATTGCTGCTGATCATTGGTTTGTGGCGTTTGTCTAAGTTGTCTAGTTTGATGTTGTTGCCCTATTTGGTTTGGGTCACGACGGCCGGTTTTTTAAATGCCGCCACTATTGAACTCAACGGACCATTTGGTTAGTCTTGCCGTCGATTGTTAGCCTTTCATGCGTGTACTTTTACTAGGCGCAACTGGGACGATTGGCTTGGCCACGGCACGCTCACTCATTTCGTCTGGGCATGATGTTGTTTGTTTTGTTCGCCCTCGCCAAGGTGCAAAGGCAGGCGGATCAGAAAACCAAGTCATGTCCGCCCTGAAGGGGGCCACCATTCGTTATGGTGACCTTACTGATCCTGTATCTATCGCACGCGATGGTTTTGCGAACGAATCTTTTGATGCAGTGATTTCCTGTATGGCTTCTAGAACCGGTAGCCCACGAGATGCTTGGCGCATAGATTACCAAGCCCATATGGATGCATTGGAGGCAGCCCAAGCCCATGGGGTTAAGCATTTTGTCTTGCTCTCAGCGATTTGCGTGCAAAAGCCAATCCTTGCTTTTCAGCATACCAAGCTTGCGTTTGAAAAAGCCTTGATTGCGTCAGGACTGACCTATTCCATTGTGCGACCGACAGCTTTTTTTAAGTCTTTGTCCGGCCAATTGGAAAGAGTCAAAAAAGGCAAGCCTTTTTTGATTTTTGGTGATGGCAACCTCACCGCTTGTAAACCGATTAGTGATGAAGATCTCGGCGATTTCATAGCGGGTTGCTTAAGCGAACAGAGTCGGCATAACCAGATCTTGCCGATTGGCGGCCCTGGTCCCGCTATCACCCCGCGTCAACAAGGAGAGTACCTGTTTCAACTGTTGGGAAAAGAGCCACGCTTCAAAAGCGTTCCAGTGGGTTTTTTGGATGTCATCATTGGCGCTTTAAATTGGGTTGGCAAACTTGTTCCAGCCGTTGCAAATAAAGCAGAACTCGCCCGCATCGGACGCTATTACGCAACTGAGTCCATGCTGGTGTGGAATGCGCAGTCGAATCGCTACGAAGCAGAACTCACGCCATCGCATGGCACGCAAACTTTATTTGCGTCGTATGCGATGTGGATGAATGGCCAAGATGTCCCAGACTTAGGCGAGCACGCTGTTTTCTAAGGACTTACGCCTTCGAAGAGCTTGCTCTTTGGGCGCGTGAATGGCTATGTACCGCCTCTACCAACACAGCGACATTCTCTGGAGGAGTGAACTGGCTAATGCCGTGGCCTAAGTTAAAAATATGCGTGGGGCCGGTGGTGCTCGCATCTGTATGTGGCGTGCCAAAGCTATCGAGTACTTTATGCGTTTCTTTTTCAATCGCAGATGCATGGGCAAACAACACATTCGGGTCTAAATTGCCTTGTAATGCTTTGCCAGGTTGCCCAGCCAAACCACCCACTGCCTTCCTAGCCTTGCCAAGATTGACGGTCCAATCTAAGCCTAAAACATTGCAGTCGAGGGTGTTCATTTCTTCCAACCACAACCCGCCACCTTTGGTAAACACAATGCTAGGAATGGTCTGGCCATCATGGGTACGAATCAATTGGTCTAACACCCGTTTGGTATAGGCCAAGCTGAACTCTTGGAATGCGCCGTCCGCCAGCACGCCGCCCCAGCTGTCAAATACCATGACAGCTTGTGCGCCTGCTTTGATTTGCGTGTTCAAGTAAAGCGCCACGGCATCGGCATTGATTTGCAAAATGCGGTGCATCAGGTCTGGGCGGCTATACATCAAGCTTTTGACATGGCGGTAATCGTCTGAGCCCGCGCCCTCGACCATATAGCAAGCCAGCGTCCAAGGGCTGCCAGAAAACCCAATCAAGGGCACGCGTCCATGCAAGGCCTTGCGAATCGATGTGACTGCGTCGAACACATAGCGCAGTTTGTCCATGTCGGGCACTGCGAGTGCAGCAACGGCGGCTTCATCGCGCACGTTTTTGGCAAAGCGGGGGCCTTCACCCAGCGCAAAGCTCAAACCTAATCCCATGGCGTCGGGCACTGTCAAGATATCGCTAAACAAAATTGCGGCATCAAGCGGGTAGCGATCTAAAGGCTGCAGCGTGACTTCGGTGGCGTAGTCGACATTGGTGGCCAGCCCCATAAAACTACCCGCCTTGGCACGCGTAGCGCAGTATTCAGGCAAATAGCGTCCAGCTTGGCGCATCAACCAAACAGGCGTGTGGTCTGTCGCTTGACGAAGGCAGGCTTTTAGAAAGGTGTCGTTTTGTAATGGGGCGTACATGCGTGTTTAAAAATTAGTGGGGTGGTGCGTTGAGCGGAGCGCTTGGATTTTGGCTTGGAACAGCGCCTTGCGCGATCAGTTTACGAGCCACCGATTCGCCTAATGCGCTGGCAACAGTGAGCGCATCTGGGTCTTGCAAGTCGATGGTTTTTTGGTCGTGTGCGTGTATCAGAGCAGTACCAGCTTTGAGATGGTCGCCCCACGCTGCGTGTATCGATAAAGTGCCTTGGTGGATGGTGGCATGCGCAGCCAAGGGCATAGAGCAGCTGCCACCCATCGCACGACTCACGCCACGCTCGGCATATACAGTGACGGCCGTTGTCATATCGTTCAAACTAGCTAATGTTTGCACCAAGTCCATCCGGTTGGAACTAATTTCAATACCAATCGCACCTTGGCCTGCAGCAGGAACCATGGTGTTGAGGTCAAAGATATGACGGATGCGATCTTTCAAGCCGAGTCGTTTCAAACCAGCCGCTGCGAGGACGATGCCTGCGTATTGGCCTTCATCGAGTTTCCTCAAACGCGTGTCTAAATTACCGCGCAAGGGCTCTATCTTTAAATCAGGGCGTAGCGCTTGCAACAAAACAGTTCTTCTCAAGCTGGACGTTCCCACCACAGCGCCGTGGGGAAGGCTCTCCAGACTATCAAAGTTCGGTGACACCCAAGCGTCTCGCGGATCTTCACGCGACAAGATGCAGGCCAAATGAAAACCGTCTGGCAAATCCATAGGCACGTCTTTGAGCGAATGCACAGCGATATGCGCCGAGCCATTGGCGAGTGCAACTTCTAATTCTTTGATGAACAAACCTTTACCCCCGACTTTGCTCAAAGGCTGGTCAAGAATTTGGTCACCCATGGTGGTCATGCCCATCAAAGTGACTTGATGCCCTTGGGCTTCCAATAACTGCTTCACATGGGTAGCTTGCCAAAGCGCAAGACGGCTCTCACGGGTGGCAATAGTTAGTTGTTGTGACATAAACAATATTTGCTATGAAAAAAGTTACGCAGATACGGTGAAAAAGTGGTTTTCAAGGAGACTTTGAAAACGCATCATTGCTTCAACTTCTTAGCAACATCTATAGCAAAGTAAGTCAGTATGCCGTCGGCCCCAGCACGTTTGAAAGCGATCAAGCTTTCCATCATTACTGCGTCATGGTCCAGCCAACCGTTTTGTGCGGCGGCTTTAAGCATGGCGTATTCACCAGAGACTTGGTAGGCAAAAGTCGGGACTTTGAATTCATCTTTGACGCGGCGCACTATATCTAAATAGGGCATACCGGGTTTGACCAGCACCATGTCGGCACCTTCGGCAATGTCAAGCCCAACTTCGCGCAGTGCCTCATCGGTGTTGCCGGGGTCCATTTGGTAAGTTTT
>SYDB01000244.1 GCA_005786815.1 Burkholderiales bacterium | reverse complement strand
GCTTGTAATTCGTTCAAGGCTTTGGGGCGTTGCTGCCATCCCAAGCGTTTCATGCCCTCCGCAATCGCGCCGCTAGATACCATGATGAGCTCGCGACCCTCGCGCACCAACGCGCTCAATTGACGGCACCACTCACCGATGGCCTGCTCGTCCAAGCCACGGCCTTCGTTGGTCACCAAACTAGAGCCGACCTTGACCACGATGCGTCGCGCATCTCGCAAGATAGTGCTGTTGTCTGTAGTCATGTCAAAAGTTTTTGGAATCACTAAAACGGTTGGCGGGTTTCATCTGCCCAAAGGCTAACAAGGCTTTATGGCGTTTGCTCGACAAAGCGAGGATCAATATACACAGGCGCCTGCTCTGCCACCTGCTGCGCTTTGATGTGCTTGTAAATGTCTTTGATCAAATGCTCGCAGCCTTCGCGCGTGAGGGCAGATATTTCGTAGACAGGGCCTTTGTATTTGAAAAGCTTTACGAAGTCCACTACAACCTTGGCGCGCGCATCGGCACCGACCATGTCGAGCTTGTTCAAAACCAACCAACGCGGTTTGTCATACAAAGCCTTGTCGTATTTTTTGAGTTCGTTGACGATGGCCTTGGCTTGTGCTGCAGGATCGACCGAATCATCAAACGGCGCGATGTCCACAAGATGCAACAACAAGCGCGTGCGTTGCAAGTGCCGCAAGAACTGGTGTCCAAGACCCGCCCCCTCAGACGCACCCTCGATCAGGCCTGGGACATCCGCCACCACCAAGCTTTGCTCTGGGGCCACGCGCACTACGCCTAAATTGGGGTGCAAGGTGGTGAAGGTATAGTCCGAGATCTTGGGTCGCGCATTAGAGATGGCGCTAATGAGCGTCGACTTGCCAGCGTTGGGCATCCCCAGCAGCCCGACGTCGGCCAGCACTTTGAGCTCTAGCTTGAGTTCTTTTTTCTCGCCCGGCCAGCCGGGCGTTTTTTGGCGTGGGGCGCGGTTGATGGCGCTCTTGAAACGCATGTTTCCAAAGCCGCCGTCGCCACCCTTGGCGATGGTGATGACCTCGCCAGGCGTGAGTAACTCGAACAACACGTCACCCGTCTCAACATCCGTGATGATGGTGCCCACCGGCATTTTGAGTGTGATGTCGTCACCCGCGTGTCCGAACATATCGGAACCCAAGCCGTGCTGGCCACGCTTGGCCTCATGACGGCGCGAAAAACGAAAGTCGACCAAGGTGTTGAGGTTGGGGTCTGCGATGGCGAACACATGGCCACCGCGTCCGCCGTCGCCACCGTTGGGGCCACCGAATTCTTTGTACTTCTCATGCCGAAACGAGACGCACCCATTCCCGCCATCGCCAGCGGCGATGTCGATATAGGCTTCGTCTACAAATTTCATGGACTAAAGTTTAATAAAGTGCGCTAAAAACGAAAGCCCCGACAAGTCGGGGCTTTGTCGGGAAACGTCAAGTCCGATCAGACCGGTGTGACGTTAACCATGTGCTTGTTCAAAGCGCCTTTGATGTTGAACGACACATGGCCGTCCACCAAGGCAAACAAGGTGTGGTCTTTGCCCAAACCGACATTGGTGCCGGGATGGAACTTGGTGCCACGTTGGCGCACGATGATCGCGCCAGCGGTGATCAACTCACCGCCGAAAGCTTTTACACCGAGCATTTTGGGGTTTGAATCGCGCCCGTTACGCGTAGAGCCGCCGCCTTTTTTCTGTGCCATTTCAGTGCTCCTTATCCGTTGATGGAAGCAATCTGCAGTTCAGTGAACTGCTGACGATGCCCTTGGCGTTTTTGATAGTGCTTGCGACGGCGCATTTTGAAAATGCGCACTTTGTCGTGTTTGCCATGTGCCAAAACTGTGGCCTTGACTGTTGCGCCGGACACCAAGGGTGTGCCAACCTTGAGATCAGCGCCGTTTCCGACTGCCAATACTTGGTCTAACACGATCTCTTGGCCCACATCCGCAGCAATCTGTTCTACTTTAATTTTTTCGCCGGCAGCAACACGATACTGTTTGCCACCGGTTTTTATGACCGCGTACATATGAAACCTCTAGACGAGTGAATTGTCACTACGGACGAATTTCCGCAGAGCCAAAGATTATAGCAATTCTTTGATTTTCACGCCAATCCCTATAATCGACGTGCACATCGGCTATCGGATCCATGTTTTACAACCCTCCTAACCCCTTTCCCCCTTGTCAGCCCCCCAAAACACTGCCCACCCCCTCATCGCTGCCGACATGGAGGCCGTCGACCGAGTGATCGCCCAGCGCCTCGACTCTGGGGTGGCCTTGGTGGGCACGGTGTCGCAGTACATCATCTCTGCGGGCGGCAAGCGCATTCGCCCTGCCCTGCTGCTGTTGATGGCGGGCGCCTTGGGCTACAAGGGGACGCAGCACCACAACCTGGCCGCTGTTGTTGAATTCATACACACCGCGACCTTACTGCATGACGATGTGGTGGACGAATCCACCCTGCGGCGCGGACGCCCCACTGCTAACGAGAGTTTTGGCAACCCCGCCAGCGTACTCGTGGGAGACTTTCTGTATTCCCGCGCTTTTCAGATGATGGTCGACGCGCAGGACATGCGGGTGATGGAGGTCTTAGCCGAAGCCACCAACGTGATTGCTGAAGGCGAAGTCTTGCAACTGATGAATATGCACGACGCGGGTTTGAACGAGGCTGCTTATTTGCGCGTCATCCGATCCAAAACCGCCAAGTTATTTGAAGCCAGCACACGTTTGGCGGCCATCTTGGTCAAGAGCCCCAAAGACGTGGAGGACGCTTGCGCCGAATACGGCCAGGCCCTGGGCACCGCGTTCCAAGTGATCGACGACCTGCTGGACTACGACGGTGACACGCAGGAACTCGGCAAAAACCTAGGCGACGACTTGCGCGAGGGCAAAAGCACCCTACCGCTCATCATCGCCATGCAGCGCGGCACGCCAGCTGAGCGCAGTTTGATCCAACAGGCGATTGAACACGGCTCGGTCGACGGGCTCACTGAAATTGTTGAGATTGTGCGAAAAACCGGTGCGCTCGACGCCACCCGCTCAACCGCCTTAAATGAGGCAGAACGTGCCTTGTCTACTTTGACATATATTCCAGATGGTATTTACAAAAACGCCTTGCACGATCTGGCGTCCCAACTGTTGGTAAGACGAAGCTGAAAGGCAAATCCTATGAGCGATACCAATACCCCATACTCAGATAGCATGCAGCAATGGGATATAGCTTGCAAGCATTTTCAAGATGAATTCGGTTTTGATGCCCACGAAATAATTACCATCAATACGATTCGGGAAATGTTTTCCGAATTGGTAGAAGAATATAAATTGTCCTTGAATGCGTCCATTTCTCTGATGTACGGATTATATTTTTTGGGCTACATCACCTTAATTGAAATGATGAAAGCCAAAGACGAAGAATATGTAATTGGCTAATTGACCGATTTTTACGCCATATTAGACGCGGCAGATACTTGGGCGGGTCGCTCTTTAGATATTGAAAAACTCGTAGAAGCTGCGCAGCCAATTGTCGAGACCACCGAGCAGGTAATGCAAAAACTCAACCTGTCGCGCAACTAATTTAATTTGACATATGGGCAGGGAAATACCCGCCAACTAATTTAATTCAAGGCAGCACCAAGCGGCAAGGTGCTTTGATTTTCTTTTCGACACGCTTTTCTTCGCAATACTGCATGGAGCGGCGTTCGCCTTCAGCAGACATCTTGATATATATAGAGCATTTAAATACCATGCGGTCGCCGTCATTTTGGCTGTCCCAGGCGGCGGCGCAATGGCTGAATTCATTCATTTCGGGTTTGAGTTGCAGAAAAGTGGATCGCAAACCATCGGGTAAGTCTTTCAAAGGCACTGTTGGGTAGGGCGAAGCGGCTTGCGCCAGGCAGCAAACAAATGCAAGACAAACACCACGCAAATAAGACCGATACATACGAACACCCCTGAGAAATAAACAAAGCCACCATATTATGGGTGGCTTTGCTGTACCTGTCGAATGAAGCCAAGCCCTCCCTATCGAGCGAAGCGGCAGGAGTCGAGAAGGTTTATTAAGCTGCGATGAGGGCTGTATCTAATGTGCCGGCAGTTTTTAATTCTTGCACCCAAGTTGGGGATACGCCACGGCCTGTCCAAGTTTGGTCAGCATTGGCTGGGTTACGGTATTTGGGGGCGACTTTTTTACCAGACAAAGTGCCTTTTTTAGCGGCCTTTGTAGCTTTGGGACCCTTGGCTGCCTTGCCAGAACCCAGGGCTTTGGAGATATCGCTAGCGGTTAGGCCGGCCTCTTTCGCCATTTGGACAATCTTGGTCAATACTTTGTCGTGTGATTTGCTCAATAAAGCTTGTTCTTTTTTTGCGATCAAATCGCGTTGTTTACGCAGTGCGGCTAATTGGCTTGCAACGGTATTACGTGCCATGGAATATTCTCCTAATAATTAATAGACAGTCATTATATATTTAATTAGAACAATATTCAATCTCGCATTTATATTGAGTATAAGTATCAATATTATTAATATTTACTCAAAAACGCACGCGATGGGTTAATGAACGCACCAGTTTTTTATAAGAATCTCCCGTCACGGGGGTGAAGTCCATCTTATTGTCTTTTTTAATATCTACGGCCTTGTTGTGTAGTAATTGGGCCGCCCACATATGGGCGAAAGCCGATTTGGCATGCTCCGACCAAGCCTCCCATCCTTTTATTTTTTTAATATGTTTGCGCAATTCTTTATCAAAGGATTGGTCGTCCAAACTGGTGGATATGGTCGTCTTGACCTTTTGAATCAATACCCCTAGGTCGTCGTCAGGCGAGTCCTCTGCTTGATTTGACGATCCTTGCGCAGCGGCGACAGGCGCCGCAGATGGGGGCGAAGAACTGTCAGAAGGCGCGCTATCGGCTTTAGCGCCTATCGCCTTATCTATTTCCGAGTCGGCAGTTTGTTCAAGGGTTTCAGCCATATTTATCTTTTTAATTGGCCAAATTAGAGTTTGCAGGCCAAGGTCAGCATTCTGACAGATTTAGGAAATTCAGGCGCTATCGTTGTTACCCGGAATTGTTGGGCGAATCTGGAATTGCTTTCTTGAATAAAGGTATCTTTATAGCCGTGGGTCACCATCAGGATTTTGGCGTCGCGGTCTAAATAAAAGCTGCGGCTGGTCAAACGGATTGTTCGTTTTTTGCAATCGACGTCATATACCGACAACTCAGAGTTATAGAGTTTGAGTTTTACTTTGGGCTCAGAGCTTGGGTCATAAACAGGTACCTGGGCTCGAATAGGCAACACCATAAATGTACGAATGGTAGATAAACTTCCTTTACTACCAATAGCAGGATCAAAATATTCGTCAGCATTGCCGTAGTTATCGTCCAGCAAAACCCAGGCCGCAGGCGCGGACAGGCTTGCAAGGGTTAAAAAGATAAGGGCGATAAATTTGTGCATATCGGTACATATCGGCACATGGTCAGAAAAATTGATTGTATTTCTCCTAAAAAGCGAATATTTAAATGTTTTTGAGCAACGCTAAAACCATAAAGTGACAAATATTTCCACAATTTATTTTTAATGTAATAAATAACGTGGCCAATATCCCCCGCCTAACTAACGCTTCCCACCAAGGTGGCGCGGTCCAACAATTAGACGCGTTATTACAACGCGCACTGGAATTGGGCGCATCTGACGTCCATGTTGAATCAGGCGCTGCATCATTTCGCGTGCGTTTTCGGATAGATGGGCGTTTGCAGGTGGCCGCCCAACCACCTCTGTCCATGAGAGACGCCATGGTCTCGCGCATCAAGGTGCTGGCACGCATCGATATCGCCGAAAAACGCTTGCCACAAGATGGCCGCCTGCAATACCCGCACAAAAATCAAATCGTTGATATAAGGGTCAGTTCCTTGCCCACTGTGCATGGCGAAAAAATGGTCTTGCGCTTGCTCAACTTCAACCAAGAGCGGCCAACGCTCGCCGACTTGGGTTTTGACGCAGAGGACGAAGCACTTTTAATAAAAGCCATCTCACGTCCCCACGGCATGGTCTTGGTAACAGGGCCTACAGGCTCAGGCAAAACGTTGTCGCTTTACAGCTGCCTCGAACACCTCAACCGCGAAGACAGCAATGTCTCATGCGTGGAGGACCCGTGTGAAATTTATTTACCCGGCGCCAATCAAGTCAGCATCCATGAGCGCGCGGGGCTGACATTTGCGAGCGCACTACGCGCACTGCTGCGGCAGGACCCCGATGTGATCATGCTTGGTGAGATTCGAGATGCCGAGACCGCTGAGATCGCGATCCAAGCAGCGCACACAGGGCATTTAGTTTTATCGACTTTGCACACCAATGATGCGCCGAGCACCTTAGAGCGCTTACGCCACATGGGCATCGCGCCATTCCAAGTGGCGTCTAGCCTCCACATGGTTGTGGCCCAGCGGTTGGTGCGGCGCCTGTGCGTGCACTGCAAAAAACCCTCCGCAGAATCACCAGTGGTTTATCAAGCCCGTGGTTGCGCGATGTGCAATGCGGGCTACAAAGGCCGCGTCGGCATCTACCAAGTTATGCCCATCTCCGCGCCCTTGCAGCAATTGATTTTGCAAGGTGGCGACGCAATCCGTATCAAAACACAAGCCCAGCAAGAAGGCATGCGCAGCTTACGAGAAGCCGGATGGCGAAAGGTCTTGCAAGGCGTGACATCGGCGCAAGAGGTTTTGGCACTGACTCCCGATGCGTAGCCAAGAGATCACGCAATTCACACGGCAACTGGCTACTTTGCTGCAGTCAGGTGTGGCTTTGCTGCAGGCTTTGGATATCGTCATCAAGGGCATGCCAGCCGGCAAAGCTAAAAACGTCGTGCGCGCTATACGCCGGCGCATTGAGGGTGGCTCGGCCTTGCACATGGCGCTGCGCAGACACGGCGAATTTGGCAACGTCTATTGCGATGTCGTCGCAGCCGGCGAGGCAGCGGGCATGCTAGAGACCATGCTCGAGCGTTTGGCAGAGCACCGCGAAAAGACTGAAAAACTGCAACGCTGTATCCGCGCTGCCATGGCCTACCCCATAGCAGTGCTCGTGATAGCCTTGTCCGTTATGTTGCTGTTGTTCACCTATGTGGTGCCCGCGTTCGAAAACACGTTTGCCGCCTTTCAGGCTGAGTTGCCCGCGCTCACACGCGGCGTGATCGCTCTCAGCCATGCATGTGTTCAATATGGTGCTTGGGTCATTACCGCTCTGGTACCTAGCGTGTGGCTGTGTCAAAAACTTCTTAAATCTACCACCCAATGGCAAAAGCCTTGGCACGCCTTTGTGTTGCGCCTCCCTGTCGTTGGCTTGTTGGTACGCCAAGCCTGCATAGCGCGCTGGAGTCGCACCGTGTCTACTTTGTTTGCCACGGGCATGCCATTGAACGAGGCCATGGCAGCGGTGAAAGGCGTCACAGGCAATATCCTCTATGCCAACGCCAGCGAACTGATGCGCAGCCACTTGATGCGTGGGCGCTCGATGGCAAAAGCCATTTCCAGCGTCGAACACCTTTTTACCCCTTGGGTGGTGCATATGTGTGCGATCGGCGAAGAGTCTGGCACTCTAGATCACATGCTCAGTAAAACCGCCGAACACTTTGAGGCCGAGGTGGAGGCAAGCGTGGCGCGTTTATCGAGCCTGATGGAACCCCTGCTGATCAGCGTGCTCGGGTTGATCGTCGGCGTGATGGTGGTGGCCTTGTATTTGCCAATTTTTGAATTAGGAAACGTTGTATGAGCGTGCCAGAGATCTTGCTGGTACTGGCATTAGGACTGGCAATAGGTAGTTTTTTAAATGTCGTGATCTATCGGCTGCCACGTATGTTGGAGGGGGAGAGCGACGAATCTCTCAGCCAACCGTCTTCCCATTGCCCCACTTGCAAAACGCGGCTCAAAATTTGGCACAACATCCCCTTGCTAAGTTATATCTTGCTCAATGGACGTTGTGGTTTTTGCCAAGCGCCTATCCCATGGCAATACCCATGCGTCGAATTGACCAACGCTTGTGTGTGGCTCTTATGCACTTGGCATTGGGGCATACAAGCTACGGCCTTTTTTTGGGCGACTGGCTTGAGCCTCTTGCTCGCCTTGTCTGTGATCGATTGGCAAACCACATACCTGCCCGATGCATTAACGCAACCCTTGCTGTGGCTTGGTCTCTTGGCAAGTAGCTTGAACTTGATTGACATGCGTGTGCAACACGCTGTGTGGGGTGCTGTAGCGGGCTATGGGTCACTTTGGTTGGTCGCCACCGTCTTTGAAAGACTCACCGGCAAAGTGGGTATGGGGGCGGGTGACTTTAAATTGCTGGCTGCGCTTGGGGCATGGCTAGGTCCGTTCGCATTGATACCTTTGGTGCTGATGGCTAGCGTCAGCGGGGCATTGGTGGGTGTCTGGTTGCAATCGACCCAACGCTTGGAACGAGGTGGCTATGTGCCCTTTGGCCCTTTTTTAGCGTCAGCGGGTGCAGTGCAAGCATTTTTGGGCGGGGCGGATGTGTTTTTTTACATAAACTGGTTGCTATGACAGCAACTTCTCCCCTTCGGCTCGGATTAACGGGTGGCATAGGCAGCGGCAAGAGCACGGTCGCCCAAATGCTCGCGGCGCGTGGGGCCGCAGTGATCGACTCCGACGCGATTGCGCGCAGCGTCACTGCCGCTAACGGCCCTGCCATGCCAGCGATTGCAGAGGCCTTCGGCAAAGAGTTCGTCACTCCTGATGGCGCACTAGACAGAGAACGCATGCGCGTGCTGGTCTTCTCAGACCCCAGTGCCAAGTTGCGGCTCGAAGCCATCGTGCATCCTTTGGTCGGATTGGCCACGCAGGCGCAAGCGCAAGCGGCCATCCAAGCGGGACACACGCTCTTGGTCTTTGATGTTCCCTTACTGGTGGACTCCCCACGTTGGCGCAAATTGGTCGATAAGCTGCTGGTCGTCGATTGCCTTGAAAGCACGCAAATTGCTCGGGTCATGGCGCGAAGCGGTTTAACAAGCGATGCCGTTCAAAACATCATCCGCGCGCAAGCGACGCGCGCGCAACGATTGGCTGCAGCGGACATCACTTTGTTCAACGAGGGGCTTGATTTAGAGCAGTTAAAGCGCTCTGTAGACGCGTTAGCACTGAATGTATGATCGCGGGAGTCACTTTCGACGCAAATCTTTTCGTTTTTCCACGTGATTCTTTACGAACATCCCTTCAACGAACGCGTTCGCACCTATTTGCGCCTCGAGCATCTGTTCAAGCGTTTTGAGTCGCTGAATTTACGTGACACCCCAATAGACAACCACTTTGCACTGACCACCTTGTTTGAGTTGGTTGAAGCAGGCGGCCGCACCGATCTGAAATCTGACATTCTCAAAGACCTCGAGCGCCATAAACAACAGTTCACTGCATTGCGCGGCAACCCCTCCGTATCCGAAGAAGCCTTATACCAATTGTTAGAGCAACTCGAGCGTTGCTTCGCTGGTTTAAATACTGCGATTGGCAAGATTGGTCAAAACATTTTGGACAACGAATGGCTCACGGCCTTGCGTAACCGCGTAACGATTCCTGGTGGAACATGCTCTTTCGATTTGCCCGCCTACCATGCGTGGCAACACCAAGACTCTAGCGCGCGCAGAGCTGACATCCAACGCTGGGCCAACGTGTTTCAGCCCATGAATGCTTCGGTTAACTTGTTACTCTCTTTAATGCGTGACACAGGCACTACCCAAAAAATGATGGCCATGGGCGGGCAGTTTCAGCAATCACTCGCGCAAGGACGATTTATGCTGATGCGTGTGGCGATTGAACCAAGCCTTGGTTTTATTCCAGAAATCAGCGGCAACCGCTTGATGATTTGGGTGCGCATGATGCGCCAAGATGGCGATGGTCGTTTGCAGCATAGTACTGACGACGTGCCATTTGAGATGGCGCTCTGCGTTTAATTACCTGGCTAGGCTTGTGCTCGCGTTAATAAAAGCTACCAACCAAAACGCATAACTGCGTGCGTTGTTCTGGTCTTACTCCGCGACAGTACGACCCACAAAACTTCTCTCTGTTGCAAACCACTCCAGCACCGGCAAGGTGCCAGGCAACACCGGTTTCACTGTCACGGGCAATTGCTGCCACGCATATAACTGCGCTTCGCGCATTTGCAATTCGCCTGACCAGCGTCGCACTTTACAAAAATTCAATTGCACTAACGCGTGCGGGTAGTCGATTTGCTCCGTCTTCCATGACATGCAGTCTTCGATGGTGATGCCAATCTCTTCTTGTAATTCGCGTGCTAAGGCTTGAGTAACAGTTTCACCCATCTCTAACTTACCACCCGGAAACTCCCAATAGCCCGCATAGGCTTTTCCTTCTGGTCGGCTGGTGAGTAAAAAAGAATCGTCACTGCGAATCAACACTCCAACGGCAACCTGCACTAACTGGCGATCGGCTGAGCGCGGTACTTGCGCGTCCACTAATCGAACGGTGATGGGTTCACTAATGACTGGTTGAATGGAAGACACAGTACAAATGCAATGACGACTAGCGCGTCAGCACATGCTTGCCCGCATAGTCGCGGGCAAACTGGTAGGCCACACGGCCACTGCGCGAACCGCGCTCGAGCGCCCAGACCAAAGCCTCGGGCTTGGCGGCATCGATCGCAGTAGTGCTCACACCAAATGAAGACAACCACTGCGCGGTGATCGCCAAATATTCGTCTTGGCTAAACGGATAAAAGCTTACCCACAAACCAAAGCGCTCGGAGAGTGAAATTTTTTCTTCTACGCCTTCTCCTGGATGCACCTCACCGTCGTCGGTGTGGGTGTAGGTAAGGTTTTCTTTCATGTACTCGGGCAACAGATGACGCCGATTACTGGTGGCGTAGATCAATACATTGGCAGTCGATGCTGCCACCGTACCGTCCAAAATAGATTTCAAGGCTTTGTAGCCTGGCTCGCCGTCTTCAAAGCTCAGGTCGTCGCAATAGACGATAAATTTTTCTGCGCGGTTTGCAACCACTTCAATGATGTCGGGCAAATCAACCAAGTCATCTTTGTCCACTTCGATCAAACGCAAGCCGCGTGGCGCGTAGTTGTTCAAGCATGCCTTGATAAGAGATGACTTTCCGGTGCCACGTGCACCCGTCAGCAACACGTTGTTAGCAGGCAAGCCGTTGACGAACTGTTCGGTGTTGCGCTGGATTTTTTCTTTTTGCTGGTCGATCTCTTTGAGGTCCTGCAAGCCCAGTTGCGCGACGTGGCGCACAGGCTCCAAGGTGCCGTGGCCACTGCTGCGTTTGCGGTAGCGGTAGGCGACGCTGGCAGACCAGTCTGGCGCTTGCAAGGGTTGGGGCAAGACCGACTCAATGCGTTGCATCAAAGCCTCTGCGCGTTGAAGCACGCGTTCTAAACTGCTGGACATATCCGTTGCCATCGTGGTGACCTAAGGTTGAAAAGATTTAACTACGGTAGTCTGCGTTGATGCTCACGTACTCGTGGCTCAAATCGCAAGTCCACACCGTCTCGCTGGCAGCACCGCGACCCAGCACTACGCGCACCGTGATTTCAGATTGCTGCATCACCCGCTGTCCGTCTTCTTCTTTGTAAGTAGGGTTGCGTCCACCGTTCACTGCAACGTGCACATCGTCTAAATAAAGATCGATCTTGGTTTGGTCTAAATCTGTGATGCCCGCATAGCCCACAGCCGCCAAGATGCGACCGAGGTTAGGGTCGCTGGCGAAGAAGGCAGTTTTGACCAAGGGCGAGTGCCCGATGGCGTAGGCCACTTGCAAGCACTCCGCGCTGTTGCGACCACCTTCCACTTGCACGGTAATGAACTTGGTAGCGCCTTCGCCGTCTCGCACAATCGCTTGCGCGAGTTGACGCGCGACTTGCAGCATGGCTTGGAACAAAGCCTTGCCTTCTGCGCTATCCAAACTGGTGATGGGCGTGTGGCCTGCTTTGTTGGTCGCGATGAATACAAATGAATCGTTGGTCGAAGTGTCACCGTCGACCGTGATGCGATTGAACGACCCTTCAGCCAGCGCAAAGGTCAACGCGTGCATCAACTCAGGCGCTACGCAGGCATCTGTCGCCATGAAGCCCAACATGGTCGCCATATTGGGATGGATCATGCCCGCGCCTTTGCTGATACCTGTGACGCTAATAGTCTTGCCAGCAATCGTGGTTTGTGTGCTGGCGGCTTTGGGCACTGTGTCTGTCGTCATGATGCCCTCTGCGGCATCCAACCACTGCTGTGAAGATGGCGCGTTGCCCACGGCTGCAATAGCAGCTGGCAAACCGGCCATGATGCGTGTGTGGGGCAAGGGCTCCATGATCACGCCGGTAGAAAAAGGTAACACCTGTTGCGGTTTTATAGAAAGCGCTTTTGCCAACGCCTCGCAGGTTTCGTTTGCGCGTTGCAAACCTTCTTCGCCGGTGCCTGCATTGGCATTGCCGGTGTTGATCAGCAATGCACGTATGCCTTGGCTAGTACCTAGCGGCTTGTCATCAGGCTTGGCTTGTGTGGCCGATAAGTGCTGACGGCAAATTTGCACAGGCGCTGCACAGAAGCGGTTTTGCGTAAAGACGCCACCGACAGAGGCGCCTTCGTCGATCAGCACCACCGTCAAATCTTTACGGCCTGGTTTTTTTATGCCTGCTTGGGTGATACCGATGCGCAGACCTTGCACGGGGTGGAGTTGGGCCGCAGTGGGAGGTGCAAGATGAACAGACATAGCGGTTTGCTTGTACAAATCGAAGTGTGTAAGGGGTTGC
>SYDB01000243.1 GCA_005786815.1 Burkholderiales bacterium | reverse complement strand
GTTCGATTCCAGTTACTGGCAAAAAGTAGATGATGAGCGGGCATATCCAGTAGCCTTTGTAGATGCCTTGACAAAGGCTGGTTGGTTGGCGGCATTGATTCCCACTGAATTTGGTGGCTCTGGCCTTGGTTTGGCTGAGGCCTCTGTGATCATGGAAGAGATTAACTTCTCTGGTGGTAACGCGGGTTCTTGCCACGGTCAGATGTACAACATGGGGACTTTGCTAAGACACGGGTCACAAGCCCAAAAAGAGTTGTACTTGCCGCAGATTGCAGCTGGTACATGCAGATTGCAGTCTATGGCGGTGACAGAACCTACGACCGGTACCGACACCACACAACTCAAAACCACTGCGGTTAAAAAAGACGACCGCTATGTCGTCAATGGTCAGAAGGTTTGGATCTCACGTATTCAGCATTCAGATTTAATGATTCTGTTGGCCCGCACCACACCGTTGGTACAAGTCAAGCGTAAAAGCGAAGGTATGTCTGTTTTTATCGTTGACATCCAGCAAGCTATGGGTGGTGGAATGACAGTCAAGCCGATTCGTAATATGGTGAACCATGAAACCAATGAGGTGTTCTTTGATAACTTAGAGATACCAGCAGAAAATTTAATAGGCGAAGAAGGGCAAGGCTTTCGCTATATTTTGGATGGGCTCAATGCAGAACGCACGCTTATTGCTGCAGAGTGCATAGGGGATGCCTATTGGTTCATTGATCGTGCAAGAAAGTACGCTGCGAGCCGTGAAGTTTTTGGTCGTCCTATTGGTCAAAACCAAGGCGTGCAATTTCCGATTGCAGACAGCTATATTGAAACCGAGGCGGCAAATCTCATGCGTTTCCAAGCCTGTGCTTTGTTTGATGCCGGACAACCCTGCGGAGCGGAGTCCAATATGGCGAAATACCTTGCGGCAAAGGCTTCATGGGAAGCCGCTAATGTCTGCCTTCAAACACACGGTGGTTTTGGCTTCGCCTGTGAATATGACGTTGAAAGAAAATTTCGTGAAACACGCTTGTACCAAGTCGCGCCGATTTCAACCAACCTGATTTATTCCTATGTGGCTGAACATGTGCTGGGTCTGCCTAGATCTTTTTGATGGTTTGTGCCTATTTTGAAAAATCAAGCTTAAAGTTATGACCATGGACGCTCCAATTGACCTCGCCCACTGGGCACAAGACACCAATCCTGAAGAAACCGCGGAATGGCAAGAAGCATTGCTGTCTCTCTTAGCCAACGAGGGGCCTGAGCGGGTCAATCAAATCTTAAATAGCTTGACTGCTGTGGCGCAACAACACAGGACAGGCTGGCTGCCCGATCTCAACACACCTTACGCCAACTCCATTTCTGTCGACCACCAGCCGGAGTTTCCTGGTGATATTCAAATTGAAGAACGCCTGACATCCATCATGCGTTGGAATGCATTGGCCATGGTGGTGCGCGCTAACCAAGCCTATGGTGAGTTGGGGGGACACATTGCAAGTTATGCCAGCGTAGCTGATTTGTTCGAGACAGGCTTTCACCATTTCTTTCAAGCGCGTACGCCAGAGCAGGGCGGCGATTTGGTATTTTTTCAACCGCACAGTGCTCCGGGTGTTTATGCGCGGGCATTTTTAGAAGGACGTTTGTCGGAAGAAGACTTGTTGCACTATCGCCAAGAAATCAATGCACAAAAAGTCGGTGCCCGTGGGCTGTCGAGTTATCCGCATCCTTGGTTGATGCCCGACTTTTGGCAGTTCCCCACGGGGTCTATGGGATTGGGGCCGATTAGTTCCATCTATCACGCACGCTTTATGCGTTACTTGACGCATCGCAATTTATTGCAGTGCGAAGGTCGCAAGGTCTGGGGTGTGTTTGGTGACGGTGAGATGGATGAACCCGAGAGCATGAGTGCTTTGACCTTGGCCGCACGTGAACGACTAGACAACTTGGTTTGGGTAGTGAATTGCAATTTGCAGCGCTTAGATGGTCCGGTGCGAGGCAATGGTCGCATCATCGATGAGCTTGAAAAATTATTTTCAGGTGCTGGCTGGAAGGTCATCAAGTTGGTGTGGGGCAGTGATTGGGACGGCTTGTTTGCGCGTGATACCACGGGTGCCTTATTGAAAGCATTTGCCCAAACCGTGGATGGGCAGATGCAGACCTTTGCCGCTAAAAACGGTCGCTACAACCGCGACAACTTCTTTGGGCAAAACGAAGACTTGAAACGCTTGGCCCAAGGCATGACCGATGAGCAAATCGATCGTTTAAAACGCGGTGGCCATGATGTAGTGAAAATTTTCTCCGCCTATGCCGCTGCGCGTGAACATCAAGGACAGCCTGTTGTTATCTTGGCGCACACCAAAAAGGGTTTTGGCATGGGCAGTGCGGGTCAGGGCAAGATGACAACGCATAGCCAGAAAAAATTTGATGAACAAGACTTGATCGAATACCGAAATCGTTTCGACTTACCACTGACGGATGAGCAAGCAAAAGGATTGGCGTTTTACAAGCCCGCATCTGACAGCGCGGAGATGGCGTATTTGATGAAGCATCGTCAAAACCTGGGTGGCAGCATGCCAAAACGCGAAACGCACTGCGCTACTCTGCCTGTACCCGCGTTAGAAAGTTATGCCCAGTTTGCAATCGCTGCGGACGGTAAAGAGATGAGTACCACCATGGCATTTGTGCGCATGTTGGGCAATTTGTTGAAAGACCCTGTGTTGGGTCGGCGCTTGGTTCCTATCGTGGCTGACGAGGCGCGCACTTTTGGAATGGCCAACTTGTTTAAACAGGTCGGTATTTACAGCAGCGTGGGCCAGCACTACGCGCCAGAAGATATCGGCTCTGTGTTGAGTTACCGCGAAGCACTCGATGGCCAAATTTTGGAAGAGGGCATTAGCGAAGCGGGCGCGCTTGCAAGCTGGACTGCTGCTGCAACCAGTTACAGCGTGCACGGTTTTGCCATGCTGCCTTTTTACATTTACTACTCGATGTTTGGTTTTCAGCGGGTGGGTGACGCCATTTGGGCGGCTGCTGACCAACGCGCCAGAGGCTTTTTGTTGGGGGCAACATCTGGCAGGACAACTTTGGGTGGCGAAGGCCTGCAGCACCAAGATGGCAGCAGCCATTTGGTGGCGGCAACCATTCCCAATTGCAAAGCCTATGACCCTGCTTTTGCAGGTGAGCTAGCCATCATTTTGGATGCAGGAATGCGCGAGATGGTGGAGCAGCAGGTCGATGTTTTTTACTACGTCACCTTAATGAACGAGAACTATGCGAATGCAGACATCTCACTAGAAAACGCCGATGGTATTTTGCGTGGGGCCTACCGCTTTGCTAACTTCCCCTCAGAAAAGGGCGATTCAAAACAACATCTGACACTGATGGGCTCCGGGGCCATTTTGTTAGAAGTACTCACTGCCGCCAAGCTTTTAGCGGGCCAAGGTGCCAACGTCGAAGTGATCAGCGTAACCAGTTGGAGTGAATTAGCCCGAGATGGTCGCGCGTGTGCTGACCAAGACACGAAAACTGTTGCGCACTTAACTGCGTTGTTGTCGCAAAGCCAAGGCCCTGTATTGGCTGCCTCAGACTACGTGTGCGCAGTAACTGAGAGCGTGAGAGCTTTTATTCCTGAGGGCAGACGCTATAAAACGCTGGGTACGGATGGATTTGGTCGCAGCGATACGCGCGCGGCATTGCGTAACTATTTCGAAGTGGATGCAGCGGCTATTGTTCGTGCCGCCTTATGGCAGCTCTAGTTTTCACCTAGGAGACTCGCATTAGGATTCACCCTTATGCAGCTGCAAGACATTCTCTATTCACAAGGCTTTGGCACACGGCGTATTTGCGCTGGACTGGTCCAGCAAGGCTATGTACAAATCGACCAAGGCCAGGGTTTGGTGACGTGTGATGACGCGGCGCACGATGTGTCTGTGCAAGAGGGCATGCCATTCAGTGTGCAAGGTGTGCTGTGGCCTTACCACGCCAAAGCCTATGTGCTGTTACACAAGCCTGCGGGATATGAGTGCTCTCACAAGCCTTCGGCATGGCCAAGCCTCTACACCTTGTTGCCTGCGCCTTTGCGTCAGCGGCCACAAAAAAGTGCGGTGCAAGGGGTGCAAGCAGTGGGGCGACTAGACCAAGATACCACCGGCATGTTGATGCTGACAGATGACGGCCCTTTGATTCACCGCATGAGTTCGCCACGTCACCATGTCCCCAAGGTGTACGAGGTAAGCACAGCGGAACCGATTAGCGATAAACAAGTGCTTCGATTGCTGGAAGGTGTGGTGCTCGATGATTCACCCAAACCCGTCAAAGCCGCAGCCTGTATGGCAGTTTCTCAAAAGCATATGCGTTTGACTTTGACGGAGGGCAAGTACCACCAAGTCAAGCGAATGTTGATAGCGGTTGGAAATTCGGTCGCGGGTCTGCATCGTTCACAAATGGGCGCTATGGAGCTGCCGCAAGATTTGGCGCCTGGTCAATGGCGTTGGATAACGCCTGACGAACTTCAGGCCTTGTCCGCTAAAAATGCGGTGACGTAGGTCAGTGTCGCGTCTGGTTGCATTTTCAATGGGGATAAATCGCATGGCGTAATACTAGCTCGTTACACTTGCGACATGAATTTTCAGGAATTATTTTGTTAAAAACATTCATCAAACTTGCGCTCTGTTTTTCTATGCTTTTCATGGGTTGGCTGTCGCATGCGGGTAATCCGATATTTGTACTGAACTCACAAGACGCCAATGTCAGCGTGATAGACCCCCAAACTTGGGCCGTTACGCAACGTATTCCCACTGGCAAAGAACCGCACCATTTGTACTTAACACCTGATGAAAAGTCCGTCATCGTGGCTAATGCAGGCGGTGATTCTTTGACTTTTATCGATCCGCGAACTGCGCAAGTACAGCGCGTTATACGTAAAACCCTAGACCCTTACCAGTTACGTTTTTCGCCAGACATGAAGTGGTTCGTCACAGTTGCCAACCGCTTGAACCACATTGATATTTATCGATGGGATGGCAGCGATTTATCTTTGGTCAAGCGCATTCCTTCTGGCAAAACGCCCAGCCATATTTGGATAGACAGCAAAAGCACCATTGCCTATGCCACCATGCAAGACAGCAATGAATTGGTGGCAGTTGATTTGGCGACGCAAACTCTGAAGTGGCGCATTAAAACAGGAGAAATGCCAGCCGATGTTTTTGGAACTGCAGATGACAAATACCTATTGGTAGGTTTGACTGGATCGGATGGTGTTGAGGTGTTTGACGTGTCGGGTCCTCAGCCCAAATCGGTAAAAAAAATTACGACAGGTGATGGTGCCCATGCATTTAGGGCCTTGGGCGATGGCCGTCACGTTTTGGTGAGTAACCGTGTCGCAAACACCATCCACAAAATAGACTTAACCACCTTGCAGTCGGTCGCTGAGTTCAAAGCTCCAGGTGGTCCTGACTGTATGGAAGTCACTGCCGACGGAAAGTTGCTGCTGGTCTCATCGCGTTGGATCAAAAAGATGAGCGTGATTGACCTAGCCACCGGCAAGTTGGTTCGACAAGTCAAGGTAGGTAAATCCCCCCACGGTATTTGGACCTTAGACCATGCCAAGCGTTTTTAAACGCAAGTTAGTCACGTTCGTTCTAGCGGGTTTATGCCTTGATGCTTTTGCGCTTTGCGCGAAGCCTGTGTATTTGACTTTTGACACAGGCCATATGGGCGTTGCTCCATTGATTGCAGATGTATTGAAACGTCAGCAAGTCAAAGTCACTTTCTTTGCAGCCAATGAACCCACCCAAGTGGGTGACGGAACTTTGGGTGAGCACTGGGCTTCTTGGTGGCGCGCCCGCGCGGAAGAAGGCCACGCTTTTGCATCCCACACCTTTGACCATGTCTATTGGCTAGCCGACCATGGTCCAGAGGCTTGGAAGATGAGGCCAAGTGCTGGTCCGAACAAAGGCGTATCCACAATTTGGACTGCTAAGCAATACTGCGCAGAAATTCAGCGCGCTAGCACCCGTTTGCAAGAGATCACTGGCAAAAAACCTTTGTCTTTGTTTCGCGCGCCAGGCGGTAAGACGTCACCATCCCTGCTAGCTGCCGCCAAGCAATGTGGTTTTGGACATGTGGGTTGGGCGGATGCGGGATTTTTGGGCGATGAACTCTCTAGCGAGAAATTCCCCAACGCACAGTTGTTGCAAAACGCGCTTCGCAAAATCCAGGCGGGCGATATTTTGATGGCGCATCTTGGCATTTGGTCGCGCAAAGATCCTTGGGCACCGGCGGTGCTAGAGCCCTTGATCGAAGGGCTGAAATCTAAGGGGCTTTGCTTCGCTACTTTGCAAGAACACCCACAATTCACGGCATGGACGCACTGATCGATCTTTTTGCTTCTGCCCAAGAAGTTTTGTTTGAAACTGTCTTTCAGCCTTTGGCTTTTGCCTGGGGTTTGGCCAGCCGTTTAGAAGATGTGTATGCCGCCACGGGATGGTTGTTGATTGGCTTATTGCAAATCGCAGTCATGTTGGCGGTGATTGGCCCCTTACAGCGCTGGCGTCCGGTCGAGTCCGTCACAGATAGTTTCGCGGTGCGCACCGATGTTTTCTATACCTTGATCCACCGTTTGGGCTTGTTTCGCCTGTGTTTGTTTTTTAGCGTTGATCCCCTGATGGACGAACTCATGGGGCATTTACGCAGCGCCGGTTTTGGCACTTTCCATCTTGAAGACTGGTGGCCTGGCGTGACGGACGGCCCCATCATGGGTTTTGTGTTGTATTTGGTGCTGTTTGATTTTGTGAATTACTGGCTGCATCGCGCACAACACCAGTGGAACTGGTGGTGGGCTTTGCACGCGGTCCACCATTCGCAAAGACACATGACGCAATGGAGTGACAACCGCAACCATCTGCTCGACGACGTATTGCAAGCTGTGATTTGGGTCTTCATAGCCCAATTGGTGGGAATCGCACCCAGCCAGTTTGTGGCGGTGGTCGCTTTGACGCAATTGAGCGAAAACTTTCAACATGCCAACTTGCGGTTGAGTTTTGGATTGGTGGGTGAGCGTTTGTGGGTGACTCCCCGCTTTCATCGGTTACACCATGCGATTGGCTTGGGGCATGAAAGCCTTAATTCCAAAGGCCAGACGGTGCTTGGCGGCCATAACTTTGGCGTACTTCTGCCTTGCTGGGATATGCTTTTTGGAACGGCTAACTTCGAGTCCAACTTTGAGGCCACAGGCATCCGAGATCAAGTGACAGAAGGCCGTGATTACGGTAAAGGTTTTATAAGTCAGCAAATACTGGGTATTAAAAGGCTCTTATTTGCGTTGGGATGGACTAGCCACACCTGACAGGGTGGGTTATGCTTTTCTCCATGCGATTGTTTTTTGATTCTCTTTGGCGCGCGCTGGCATATTGCTTCATGCCACGCATCATGGCCTTGGCCTTGTTGCCGCAGGCGATGTTGCTGGTGTTGACGCTGAGCTGGGGATATTTTTATTGGCAGCCGACCCAAGACTGGGTCAGCGAATTCCTCGCCTCTTGGCAAGTCATGCAAAGCATGATGGACTGGATGCAATCCCACGGCGCTGGTGATTTGCAAGGAGTCTTAGTACCTTTGGTCGTTATTTTTTCAATCACACCTATTTTGGTGGTGATGTCACTTTTGGCGGTGTCATTGATGATGGGGCCCGCCTTGGTCAGCCTGGTGGTCCAGCGTCGTTTTGCGCACCTAGCGATGAAGCATGGGGGATCTGTCGTCAGCAGTATTGTTTGGACGCTTGTCTCGACTGTCTCTGCCATGCTGGCCATGGTTATTTCTTTACCCCTTTGGGTAGTTCCGCCCCTGATGTTCATCGTGCCGCCGGTGATTTGGGGTTGGTTGAGCTACCGGGTCATGGTGTTCGATTCCTTGGTCTCGCATGCAAGCCGCGACGAGCGTATCGCTATTGGCCGCAAACACCGTTTGCCCTTGCTATTGATAGGTGTGATCACAGGCTATTTGGGAGCATTACCGAGCATGGTGTGGGCTTCTGGGGCGTTATTCGCTGCGGCTTTTGTAGTGTTGGTGCCTGTAGCGATTTGGATTTACTCGCTGGTATTTGCTTTCACAGCTCTGTGGTTTACCCATTACAGCTTGGGCGCTTTAGAGATCATTCGTGCGGAGGCTAACCCTGTCGTGGTGGGGGCCTCGGTGCCAGTACCTGCGCTAGCATTGGCGGATGAACAAAGTAACCCACCCCCAACGCCCTGAATTTGGTCTGATCATCGTCGGCGATGAAATCCTCTCCGGCAAACGCGCTGACAAGCACCTACCTAAAACCATTGAACTGTTAGCTGCGAGGGGTTTGAGCCTCGATTGGGCTGACTATGTGGGCGATTCACCAGAGCGCATCACCCGTACCTTAAAGCGCGCATTCACTAG
>SYDB01000242.1 GCA_005786815.1 Burkholderiales bacterium | reverse complement strand
TTGGAAAACCTCGACCACCGCGGTGCGGTCGGCGCTGACGCCTTGATGGGCGATGGCGCGGGTATCTTGATTCAGATTCCCGATGCCTTGTTCCGTGAAGATATGGCCAAGGTCGGCGTGACTTTGCCCGCGTTTGGCGAGTATGGCGTGGGCATGGTGTTTTTGCCTAAAGAGCATGCTTCTCGTTTGGCTTGCGAGCAAGAATTAGAGCGTGCTGTCTTGGCCGAAGGCCAGGTGTTACTGGGCTGGCGCGACGTGCCTGTCAATTTAGACATGCCGATGTCACCCACCGTGCGCGCCAAAGAGCCTGTGATTCGCCAGCTCTTTATTGGCCGTGGCAGCAATGTCATCGTGCAAGACGCGTTAGAGCGCAAGCTCTATGTGATCCGCAAAACCGCCAGCGCTGCGATTCAACATCTCAATTTAAAGCACGGCAAAGAATATTACGTGCCGAGCATGTCGAGCCGTACGATTATTTACAAAGGCCTTTTGTTGGCAGACCAAGTTGGAACCTACTTCAAAGACTTGGCCGATACACGTTGTGTCTCTGCATTGGGGCTCGTGCACCAACGCTTTTCGACCAACACATTCCCCGAGTGGCCTTTGGCTCACCCTTATCGCTATGTCGCGCACAACGGTGAGATCAACACGGTTAAAGGTAACTTCAATTGGATGAAAGCACGCGAAGGCGTCATGGCCTCTCCCGTGTTGGGCGAAGATTTACGCAAGCTCTACCCCATCAGCTTCGCCGACCAATCTGACACCGCAACCTTTGACAACTGCTTAGAGTTGCTCACCATGGCAGGCTACCCACTCAGCCAAGCCGTGATGATGATGATTCCCGAGCCATGGGAAAACCACGCCACCATGGACGAGCGGCGCAAAGCGTTTTACGAATACCACGCAGCGATGATGGAGCCATGGGATGGTCCTGCATCGATCGTCTTTACCGACGGCCGACAAATCGGTGCAACTTTGGATCGCAATGGTTTGCGTCCTTCGCGCTATTGCATCACTGACGACGACATGGTGATCATGGGCTCCGAGTCTGGCGTGTTGCCAGTACCTGAGAGCAAGATCGTGCGCAAGTGGCGTTTGCAACCTGGCAAGATGTTCTTGATCGACCTCGAGCAAGGTCGCATGATCGATGACGAAGAACTCAAAGCGGGCTTGACCAACAACCGTCCATATAAGCAATGGATTGAAAACGTTCGCATCAAGCTTGACGATGTAAAGGGGCACGACACAAGTTCAAACGTATCTGCCAGCCCGCAAGCCTCATTACTAGACCGCCAACAAGCCTTCGGCTACAGCCAAGAAGACATCAAATTCTTAATGGCCCCCATGGCCATCAACGGTGAGGAAGGCATTGGCTCGATGGGCAATGACAGCCCCTTGGCCGTGTTGTCCAGCAAAAACAAACCGCTCTACAACTACTTCAAGCAGTTGTTCGCGCAAGTAACCAACCCACCGATCGACCCGATTCGCGAAGCGATCGTGATGTCACTGGTCTCGTTTGTCGGACCCAAGCCCAATTTGCTCGACATCAACCAAGTCAATCCACCGATGCGCTTGGAAGTTAGCCAACCCGTCTTGGACTTTGCCGATATGGCGAAGTTGCGCGATATCGAAACCTATACACAAGGTAAATTCAAGAGCGCCACTTTGGACATCACCTACCCCGTAAATTGGGGACATGAAGGTGTGGAGGCGCAATTGGCGTCGCTGTGCGCAGAAGCGGTCGACAGCATTCGCAGCGGTAAAAATATTTTGATCATCAGCGACCGAACAATGAGCGCAGAGCGGGTTGCCATTCCAGCAGCCTTGGCTTTATCCGCAGTGCACCAACATTTGGTGCGCGAAGGTTTGCGAACAACTGCTGGCCTCGTGGTGGAAACCGGTAGCGCCCGTGAAGTCCACCACTTCGCGGTTTTGGCTGGCTATGGGGCAGAGGCCGTGCATCCCTATTTGGCTTTGGAAACGCTAGCCGCTTTGCACAAAGATTTGCCTGCTGACCTGTCAACAGACAAAGCGATCTACAACTACGTCAAAGCGATCGGCAAAGGCCTCTCCAAGATCATGTCCAAGATGGGCGTGTCTACCTATATGTCGTATTGCGGCGCGCAACTTTTCGAAGCGATCGGTATCAACACCGAGACTGTGAAAAAGTATTTCACCGGCACACCTAGCCGCGTGGAAGGCATCGGTATTTTTGAAATGGCCGAAGAAGCTATTCGCATGCACAAAGCGGCATTTGGCGAAGACCCAGTGCTGGCCAACCGTCTCGACACCGGTGGCGAATACGCATGGCGCGTGCGTGGCGAAGAACATATGTGGACGCCTGATGCGATTGCCAAGTTGCAACACAGCACCCGTACCAACAACTTCAGCACTTTCAAGGAATACGCGCAACTCATCAATGACCAAAGCAAGCGCCATTTGACCTTGCGTGGTTTGTTTGAGTTCAAGATTGATCCAAGCAAAGCGATTTCAGTTGATGAAGTCGAGCCTGCTGCAGAGATTGTCAAGCGCTTTGCAACGGGTGCGATGTCGCTCGGTTCCATCAGCACCGAAGCCCACGCCACCTTGGCCGTCGCGATGAACCGCATCGGCGGCAAAAGCAACACAGGTGAAGGCGGTGAAGACCCTGCGCGCTATCGCAACGAACTCAAAGGTATCCCCATCAAAAAGGGTGAGTCTTTGAAGAGCGTGATTGGCGAAGACCAAGTGGAAGTTGATGTGGAGTTGCAAGATGGCGACAGTTTGCGTTCGCGCATTAAACAAGTGGCGTCTGGCCGCTTTGGTGTGACGGCTGAATATTTGTCGTCTTCCGACCAAATCCAAATCAAGATGGCGCAAGGC
>SYDB01000017.1 GCA_005786815.1 Burkholderiales bacterium | reverse complement strand
CATAAGCCTCACTCACCAATGCACTCAAAGGCTCAGGGGCAACGCGGTATTTTTTGCTTAACCAGTAAGCTAAGTTAGCTTGTTGGCGGGGTAAGTCGCGCGGGTCAATGGCAGTGGCTCGGTCTACTGCATCGGTATCGGCTTCTACGCCAGTTAAGTCATATTGCCTCTCTTGTAACCAGCTGATCAATTTGGTTTCCGTGACCGAGCGAAGGTCTGGTCGCACCGCCAAAGCCACAACGAAAAAGAAAATAGACAGCCCCAAAACCGCCAGCCCGTTATGGGTGATGGCGAAAAATCCTTGGACCACGTCTGTCACAAACATCCGTAGCCCGAGGTTTAAACGGGCAAGAAACTGTTTCAAAGGGTAATGTTCAAAAAGCGTTGAAGTGGAAAATTTTAAAGCCTCAGCGACAATGTAGGGATATTCAGATATTGAGCCGTCACCGTGACCCAACCAGAAAATAAAACCCCAGACCTCGCCGCCCTCGATGTATTGACTGCTGGCGCCTTTACCGCAGCCACTTCGGGCGAGCGCATAACGCTCTTGCAAACGTGGTTGCTCACCAAGCCCAGCCTGTCAGCCTTGCAAGACGTCTTCAAGGAAATGAGCCACCGCGACAAAGGCGCAGCCAAAGTCTTGCGTGACAGCATGGATGAAAAACGTCGCAACATCGAACAGGAGGCTCTGACCCATAGTTGGGCAGAAAAAGGCGCAGCCTTGCGCGACGCCCCGCGCATCAACATCGCCGATGCGATGGCATGGCAACGCGACGCCGCAAAAGCGGGCGCGCCTTTGTCGCGCGAACCTCTCGCCGGTCTTAAAACCGCTTTGGCCGACCGCGTCAAAGCCATCGAGGACTTACAGCATCAGTCGCAAGTGCAACGCGAAGCCGCTGTTTTGTTGGCGCAGCGCATTGAAGTCCTCTCCACCAAGCCTTGGCAAGATGCCCAATCCCACCGCGAAGCCTTGCAAGCCGACTTAGATCGTTGGCATACACAGGCCAAAAGTCTGACCGAAGACGCGCAGTGGTCTAGCGTGGACGCCAAATTCCCACCCGCCTTGCAAACCAGCGCCCAACAACTCCAAGCCGTTTGGCTGGCTTTTGGTGATGCCTTGCAACTGACCGAAGCTGCTGCCGCGGATCCTCAAGCCCCATTGCCAGCAGTGCCGGCTTGGGCGGAACAAATTCGTCTGGAACGCAACCCTTCGCAAACCCAAGCCCCAGTTCAAACAGTTGAGCCTTCGCTAAACGCCCCAACTGGACCTGCAATTGGCGTAGCTAGCGAAGTAACCCGCAAAGTCAAACCCATGGGCGACAAGGTCTTGATAGACCAGCAACGACTCGAACTCGCCATGCAGGCGGAGGCGCTATTCAAGCCTGCCTCGACTAAAACAAAAGACAAAGCGCCGCCCAAAGACGAAGAAGCGCCTAGTGCGACAACTGAGGACTTGTCTGTTGAAGCGGCGGAAGAAATCGAGCTTGTTCCCGCCATGGGCGGCCGCAAGATGCAAGAGACATTGCGCAATTTGCGTGAGGAATGGAAAAAAGTCGACAAACAAGCTGCGCCCAATCCCGCTTTGTGGAAGCGATTTGATGCGGCTTGTAACAAAGCCCATGTGGTGGTCGATGCCTGGCTCAAGGAGGCCCGCGCCCAAACCGCAGCCAACAAAGCCCAGCGTTTGGCTTTGATCGAAGAACTCAAAACGTGGGCCGCAGAGCATGCCCAAGGCCCCGACTGGAAAGGCGTCGCCCGTCAGTTGCACCAATTCGCCCAACGTTGGCGCGAGAGCGGTCACTTGAGCGAAAAAATGTTTGCGGAGTTGCAGCCGCAGTGGAAAGCGGCTATTCATGCGGCGCACGAACCCCTTGAGGCCGTTCAAAAAGCCAGCTTAGAACGCCGCAATGCGCTGATTGCTGAGGCGCAGGCTTTGGGTGCCGCCCCCACATTGCGTATTGATGCCGTCAAAGCCTTACAACAACGTTGGCAAGAAGAAGCCCACGCCGTTGTGTTGGACCGTCGCTTAGAACAAAAACTCTGGGATGCTTTTAGGAAACCCATAGACGAAGCCTTTGCACGCAAATCTACTGTGCGTGAACAAGCGCAAGCGGCACTCACCCCCATCGACAAAGCTGTCATGGAAGCCTCCAAAGCGGTGGAGTCTGCTGTAGCCAAAGGCGATGCATCGGCCATTCGTGCTGCGATGCAAAACTTGGAGAAAGTTAGCCGTGGCGAGTTGCCAACTGCTGAGCCAAGTCCTGTGGTTGTAGCTGCAGTTGCGTCCGCACCTGCGCCTGTACCAGAGGAACCCAGTGCCGCAACAGCAACGGAAGTGGTGACTGAACCAGTTGAAATAGAAGAATCAAAAGTAGCCTCTGAGCCGGCGCAAGAAATTTCTCAAGATGCAAGTTCGTCTTCAGAATCATTGCAAGAAACGCAAAGCGGGTTGGCGACAGAAACCCCAACAGAAACCACAACAGAAGCCGCACCAGAAATCACGCCAGAAGTCGCAACAGATTTACCAGTTGAATCTGTAGCTCCCACCCCAACCCCCAAAGCAGCCCCTCGCCCCGTTGTCGCTGTCCGCGGCGACGACCGTCCTGGCCAAAAACGTACCGAGTTGCCTTCACAAGGCAGCCGTGGACGCGATGGCAAACCTGGTGGAAAAGGGGCAATAGGTGGCAAAGCAGGTGGCAAGTTTGGCGACAAACCAGGTGGTGGCTGGCGCGATCGCGAAGACTCCGCGCCTCGTGGCCCGCGTTTGAGTGAAGCCGCTTTCCGTGCCCAAAGATTTGCCATAGATAACGCACAAGACGCATTACGTCGCTTGGCCGCGCAAGCCCATGGCGAAGTGTTGACCCAACTCTTGCATGCCTGGGAAAAACGTGATCCAGAGCAAATGCCAGCTGCGCAAGCGATTGGCAACAAACTCAATGCTGCTCAGCGCACGCAATGGACGCAAGCACTTGCCAAAGCGCCCGCTGCTGACGCGACACAAGCCTTGTTACGCATGGAAATGGCCGCTGATCTACCTACCCCTGCCGCCCACATGGACGCGCGCCGTGCTTTGCAATTGCAGTTGCTCACACGCCGAAACGATCCGTCGCCGCAAATGACATGGGCTGCAGATGCCGCTCATGTTTTGTCTAGTGGGTATGACGAGGCAAATGGCAGACGTTTGCAGTCTGCTTTAAAAGTTTTGTTGAAGCGATAACCCTTGCTGAAGCAATAACCCTTTGTTGAGTTAACACCCTTTGCTCTGCCCATAGCCTTCTAAGAGCTAATTTCAAGGCAAGTTCATCAGTTATTCACAGAAATACGGGTAAATCGTTGTGTATCTTGCGTCCAACGCAAGACTTCCAGCCTAGGTGGTGTTGCAAGTGCTTCCCAATCACTCAACACCATGCGGCTGAGGCCATTGCCCAAGTCGTGTGTGGCAGGGCGATGGGTGTGACCATGTATGAGCAACTTGCAATCGTTTTCGAGTAACCAAACGCGTGCTGTATTTGCGTCCACATCCACAAAGTCGGTTTGCTTTTGTTGGCGTGCCTTACTTTGCGTGCGTAAGTCTTTTGCAATTTGCTGGCGCTCTGACAAAGGTTTGGCTACAAACGCTTCTTGCCATGCGCTAGAGCGCACTTGCTTGCGAAATGCCATGTAGTCGGTATCGTCAATACACAAGGCGTCGCCGTGGCTTAGCAAGACTTTTTGCTTGGCCAGTTCCAGAACGCAAGGGTCTTGCAAGCCTTGCACACCGGTAGATTGCAGCCAATGCGATCCCACCAAGAAATCGCGGTTACCGCACATAAAAAACACAGGTATGCGTTTAGCAGTGTTACGCAACACTTCCATGCATTGCAAATGGAAGGGGTCTTGCGTGTCGTCCCCAATCCACACTTCAAACAAATCGCCCAATATAAATAGGGCGTTTGCAGGGGTGTTGTTTAGGTGGTGGGTCCAAGCATTGAACGTTGCGACTTCGCTTGCGTCCAAATGCACGTCGGACAAAAAGTCCACCATGCGCCAATTCGATGGCGCAATCATTTAGAGGGCGACAGCCTTTTCGATGATGACGTCTTCTTTAGGCACGTCGTCATGGAAACCTTTGCGGCCCGTTTTGACTTTGGCGATTATGTCGACCACATCAATGCCTTCCACCACTTTGCCAAATACAGCGTAGCCCCAGCCTTGGCGTGAAGGCGCTGTATGGTTCAAGAAGTCGTTGTCTGCTGCATTGATAAAAAACTGCGATGACGCAGAGTGTGGCTCAGAGGTACGCGCCATGGCTACGGTGTAGTGGTTATTTTTTAAACAGTTGTTGGCTTCTTTAT
>SYDB01000241.1 GCA_005786815.1 Burkholderiales bacterium | reverse complement strand
GTGTACCACCGTACTTTGCTCGATCAAGTGCAGCGCGAAATGCGAGAGGTCAAAGGTTGCACCGTCATCATCTATGACCAAACCTGTGCGACGGAAAAGCGTCGCCGCCGCAAGCGCGGAACCATGGTCGATCCTGCAGTGCGCGTGTTGATCAACGATTTGGTGTGCGAAGGCTGTGGTGACTGTGGTGTGCAAAGCAATTGCTTGAGCGTCGAGCCGCTAGAGACAGAATTTGGTCGCAAGCGCACGATCAACCAAAACACCTGCAACAAAGATGTCAGTTGCTTGAAAGGCTTTTGCCCCAGCTTTGTGACGGTGGAAGGCGGACAGCTCAAGAAGAAAGCCAAAGGCGTTTCACGCATTGCTTTGCCAGAGATCGAATTACCTTTACCCACATTGCCTAAGACGCAACATGCATGGGGAACTGTGGTGGCCGGTGTGGGCGGCACGGGCGTGATCACTATCGGACAACTATTGGGAATGGCTGCGCACATCGAAGGCAAAGGCATCGTCACGCAAGACTCAGCTGGATTGGCGCAAAAAGGCGGCGCAACTTGGAGCCATGTGTTGATTGCTGACGACCAAGAGTCAATCCGCACCACGCGCGTCAGCATGGCGGCGGCCGACCTCATCATTGGTTGTGACCCTATCGTGAGTGCTGGCAAAGAAACTTTGCAGCGCATGTTGCAAGGCCGTACCCATGTGGCATTGAATGCCTACAGCACCCCCACTGCTGCGTTTGTGAAAAACGCCAACTGGCAAAACCCCGCAGAACAATGCGCTGCTGACATTGCCAATGCAGTGGGTCTAGAAGGCTTGAGCGCGTTTGATGCCAACCGCGTGTCCACCCAAGTCTTGGGTGACACCATCTACATCAACCCCATGTTGTTGGGCTTTGCTTGGCAAAAGGGTTGGGTGCCTTTGGGTCATGAAGCATTGATGCGCGCGATTGAACTCAACGACGTCGCCGTGGCGCAAAACATTGCCGCATTTGAGTGGGGTCGCCATTGCGCCCACCATTGGAATGTGGTCGATGCCTTGCTCGCGCCTGCACAGGTGATCCAATTTCATAAGCCTCAAGGGGTGGACGCTTTGGTTGCCAAGCGGGTTGCGTTTCTCACCGATTACCAAAATGCGTCATATGCCAAGCGTTACAGCGATATTGTCTTGCGCGTGAAAGCTGCAGAAGCGGCGTTTCACAAGACGAGTTTGAGTGAAGCAGTCGCACGCAACCTCTTTAAGTTGATGGCGTACAAAGATGAATACGAAGTCGCGCGCTTGCACACCAACACGGCTTTCTTGCAAAGGATTGGCGATATGTTTGAGGGTGACTACACCGTCAACTACCACTTGGCTCCGCCCATCATCTCTAAAACCAATGAAAAAGGCGAGTTGCAAAAACAAAAGTTTGGCCCTCTGATGCTCACCGGTTTCAAGCTGCTCAAACATTTCAAAGTGTTACGCGGAACACCTCTGGATATCTTTGGCAACACCGAAGAACGCGAGATGGAGCGTGCTTTGATCGGGGAATATGTGGCCAGCATCGATGAGGTGCTTGCAAAACTCAATGCGGACAACCATGCCTTGGCGCTAGAAATTGCCAATTTGCCAGACGCTGTCAAAGGTTTTGGACATGTCAAAGCGCGCAATGTGGTGGCTGTTAGAAGCAAATGGGATGGTTTGATGGAGAAGTGGCGCTCTTGATGCATAAGTAAGAAATCGCAAAGTCTAAAAATCTGTGCTTGGTAGACTTATGCGATGTCTTTTATAAACGCAGAATTACAAGAGCACACCCACAACCATTACCGACCTGACATTGATGGCTTACGTGCCATCGCGGTTCTAAGTGTTGTTATTTTTCATGCCTTCCCTGAATACTTGGGTGGCGGATTTATTGGCGTAGATGTTTTTTTTGTTATCTCAGGATTTTTAATTACCAGCCTGATTTTGCGAGAACAAAAAGAAGATCGGTTTAGCCTGAGACATTTTTACGCTAGACGAATTAGGCGTATTTTTCCAGCGCTTTCTTTGGTGTTGGGCTTTGGGTTGGTAGCGGGTTGGATTTGCCTGAATTTCATGGAATACAAGCAATTAACCAAGCACACAGGTAGCAGTGCCATCTTCCTTACCAATTTCATGTTGTTGCGGGAAGCGGGATATTTTGATAACGCAGCAGATACCAAGCCCATGTTGCATCTTTGGTCGCTGGCGATTGAAGAGCAGTTTTACCTGGCTTGGCCTCTGGCCTTGATGTTTTTTAAGCGACTGCCTAGGTGGTTATTTCCTGTCTTGGTCGTTCTATTGCTCTCTTCCTTGACATACAGCCTGTCATTGGTTTTAAGAGGAAATTTGGAGCTTGACTTTTATTCGCCATTGAGTCGCAGTTGGGAGTTGTTGCTGGGAGCTTCCTTGGCCTTTGGCATGCGTCGCCAAGCAGCTATAGCTACTTCATCGCGGAATATGGCTGGATGGGCGGGCTTGATGCTTGTTTTTATGAGCGCTTGCTTTTTAGACAAAAACATGCCGTTTCCTGGCTACTGGGCCTTGCCACCCACAGTGGGCGCAGCATTGATTTTGTTTGCTGGAATGCAAAGTAACGTGAATCGCGTGTTGTTGGCTTCCCGCCCCTTGGTAGCTATTGGACTTATAAGCTACCCACTTTATTTATGGCATTGGCCCTTGTTGTCGTTTGCGCGGATATTGGAGTCCCAAACACCTGGGCTAGGGCTAAGGTTATTTTTAGTCTTATCAAGTTTCGTCTTGGCTTGGTTCACCTATCGATTTGTAGAAAAACCAATTCGTTTCAGTAACCGTTACCCGCGCGCCGTTTTATGGTTGAGCTTATGGATGGTGGCTGTATTGTTGATGTCGCATGCCGTCAATCGACTCGATGGTTTGAAG
>SYDB01000240.1 GCA_005786815.1 Burkholderiales bacterium | reverse complement strand
TTTTCTGGCCCTTCCACCACATACATCAAACTGCCCAGCACGATGACCAAAAAAAGCACGAACGACAAGAACACCATGATTTTGCGGCGACTGTCCGCCAAGGCGAGCAGCAACCATTGGTACTCAGCCACATAAGCGGGCAGTTTGAGCACACGAAAAATACGTAGCAAACGCATGATACGCACATCTAACAAGGCATATAACTCGGGAAAGAACAGCGCCAAGTAGGACGGCAGTAGCGACAGCAAATCAATCACACCAAAAAAGCTGGTGACATAGCGTATGGGACGCGGGCAACTGACCAAGCGGGCCATGTATTCGGCCGTAAACAAGAGCGTAAAAAACCACTCCAGGACCATGAAGGGTGTGCGAAAACCGTTGTGCAACGATTGCACGCTGTCAGCCATGACCACCATCACGCTCAACACAATTGCCCAAATCAAGGCAATGTCAAAGCGGCGGCCCGCCACGGTGTCGGCCTCGAAGATGATGGTGTAGATCTTTAACCGCCAGCCTCCAAGTGGTCGTTCTTGTGTTGTATTGAATGGCGCGGTGATGGAGGGTTTGCGTGAATGTTTAAGCTTGTACTTGTGCTTCATAGGATAGGCGATTGATTGGCGCGAGTAATTACAAAGTATGTAGTTTGAGAAAAATCTACTTCTTTCTTTTAGGCTCGGTGAATGTCTGCTCCGTTACTATTTGACGATGGTTTATTTGATCAAAAATAGGTTTATATGCAGTCTCTAAACTCCGCTTCCAAGCCCATGCATGCACGCGTATTTGATCTATTTTTTAACGAGAACAACCCAAACGGGTTTCATGCGAGTGTAAGTCGTTGGACCACTGCATTGATTCTGCTCAATCTGTTGGCCATGGTGCTAGAGACTGCAGATGCATTTGAGTTGGCCTACGCTGCGCAACTCAATGCGTTTGAAACTTTTTCGGTAGTTGTGTTCACCATTGAATATCTGCTGCGTTGGTTTGTTGCGCCTGCCGACCCTGAGTTCGCGTCATCGCGCTACACACGTTTGCGATTCATGGGGAGTCGCTATGCCATCATCGACCTGCTGGCTATCTTGCCGTTTTACTTGGCCAGTCTCTTGAGTGTTGATTTACGTTTGCTGCGCGCCTTACGTTTATTCCGAATCTTCAAAGTTACAGCCACTTTGTTGCCCGCATACCAAGCCTTCAAGCAAAGTACAGCGGGTATGACACGCCGCCAACAAGTTCACGCCTTGATGTTTCCCGCCGGAGATGCACGCGCAGGCTTGCCTGTGATGGTGGATTTGTTTTTGATTTTTTGGATTTGTCTGTCCACGCTGTCGATTGTGCTGGAATCGGTTGACAGCATCCGTAGCAACTTTGAATTGCACTTCTTTATTCTGGACACCACAGCCTTTGTGTTGTTCACTGTGGAATACGTCTTGCGCATTTATTCTTCTGCCGAAAACGACCCTAACCGCAGCACAGCCGCACGTTGGAAGTTTGGTACGTCTTTGAGTGGATTGATTGATTTGGTGTCCATCTTGCCGTTTTTGTTAGAGGCGTTGCTTACGTCTTTGATCGATTTGCGTTTTTTGCGTATCGTGCGCTTGGTGCGTTTGCTCAAGCTTGGCCGCTACAACAAATCGACCGCTACCCTGTTCATGGTGATCCGCCGCGAATTGCCTGTGTTGATGGCCTCCTCATTCATCATGATGATGCTGGTCTTCATCACCGCGGCCATGGGCTATTTGCTCGAGCGCAGTGCACAGCCTGACAAGTTTGAAAATATTCCGACTGCCATGTATTGGGCGATCATCACCTTAGCCAGCGTGGGCTATGGCGACATCACGCCCATCACTGCGGGGGGCCGCTTTTTAACCGTGGTGTTGGCTTTGTTGGGCATTGGCGTATTTGCTATTCCTGCGGCGATCATGTCTTCAGCCTTCACCGACCAGTTGCGCGCTGAACGCGAACAAGCCTTGAAAACCAACCAGAACGAAAACCCCAGCGGCGCTGACCACGAGGTGCAGTTGATGGCTAGCAACCCCGAATTTGCCCTAGCGCGTTACCGCAATTTGCTCAATCAGATGCGCGAGGTGGCCGCGGTCAGCGACCATGCTCTTATAAGTCAGCGCTTGGCCGATACAGGCCAACCTGCTGAGCGCGAAGTGTGGAAGCATGTGCAGTCACACTGGTAGAAACTACGGTAGAGCATTTCGGCGCTCTATTTACATCTGGGCAAGCGGAATTTTTTCGGATGCTTTGTCTGAGTCGAGCAGTTGGAGCAATGTGTTTAGATCGGCTTCAAGGCGCTCTAAGGTGGCGAGGTCTAGCCTATTTAACGCATGGGGCAACACCCCAGAAAACGGCCCAGGCGCGGCTAGCAAAACCCGCTGACCATCAGGCAATACAAACAACTGCACGGTGCGTTTGTCTTTGCCATTTTTTTGTGCTTGCACCATATTGGTTTTGATGAGTAACTTTACTAAGTTGCTAGCTGTGGTTTGGTGTACGTCCATAGCCGAGGCCAAGGCGTTGATGCCAATGCCAGGTTGTTTGTAAATTACGCCCAAGGCCCACACTTGGGCGCCGCCCACACCCACCTTTTTTTCAACCTGCTGAAAGTGGGTACGGACCGTGTTAAAGACGCGCCTAAATTTGCGCAGCACGCGAAAGGCTGGCTCAGATTCAGGACTGGCGGTGGTGGGGTTTTGAATTTCTTTTGGCAGTAGCATGGCCTAAATTTTATTTAATACATTTTTCATGCATCCTAGCGCGCACGACGGCTACCAAGTTCATCACATTACCAAGTCCAACAAATATGTGGTGCTGGACTACACACTGACGCGCAGTCACCTCACGGTGCGGGCCACCGAAGTGGTGGGCGCCTTACGCACCCAGCGAATGGGTCGTGCGGTGTTTGTGAAGAGTCGCGACGGTAATTGGTCGTGCAACGTGGTGGAGGTCAACTTGTTATTTCGTCGTATGGGCGTAGCCACGCTGATGTATGACTTTGCACAGCAACGTGTCGATGGCTCAGTTGTCCGTAGCAACAATACGAATGCAGACTCACAGGCCTTTTGGGCTAAGCGCCCAACGCATAACCGTCTGCAGCGCATGCGGAAACGCTTGCAGGCTTTAATGGTGCATTGGACACGTAAAAACTAGGTGCTGTGCTTAGGCTTTGCCTTGGTGGTGCTGGCGGTGCATCTCTTCGGCGTCTTTGTCCAAATCAATGCCACGCAATAGCAAACCACGGTCCCAAATGGAGCGGGCAATCAATGAGCGACTAATTTGACAAGACACAGCCACACTCACCATGGCTAAAACAATGAAACGATAGTCACCACTCATCTCAAACAAAATTACCACCGCAGCGATCGGTGCGCCAATGGCTGAGCCAGTACAAGCCGCGGCACCCAATAGAGCAAACATGTGGCTGCCTTCGCCCACTGCCAAATCAAAAATGCCACCAATCATGGCGCCAATAAACGCTGCCGGCAAAAAGATGCCACCATGAAAACCCATCGAACGGCACATGGCTGTGGCACCTACCTTCAAAAATACCAAGCACACCAGCAACACCAAACTGAATTTGCCCGCCAAGGCCATGTTGACTGAGGGCATGCCGGGGCCAATGAGTTGTGGAAAGAATGGCGACAGCGCAAACAAAATAGCCGCAGCCACTAAAGGACGCAAGATGGGAGGAATTTTGCTTTGCTTAGCCCAGCCCGGTCCTGAAGTGACCAAGTAGATGTAGAGCGTCGATACCAAGCCGCAACAAATACCAATGGCAACAGCCATACTTAAAGAGAAAGCGCTAAGGGGTAGGGGGTCACCAATCACTTTGAGGAAGCGGCGGTTGTCTCCCAGCAAAATGACGGCAGAAAAGTATCCACCCAAGGCGGCCATTACCACTGGTGCCGATTCACTGGTGCGCACACGGCGCAACAACATTTCGTGCGCAAAAATCACAGCAGCAATCGGAGCAGAAAACAAAGCGCCAATTGCGGCTGCGCCACCTGAGGCCAACAACACGCTGCGCGTGAGACCGCCAAAGAACTTCTTCAGGGCCGAGGCAATGCAACCGCCGTAATGGATGATGGGGCCAAACACGCCCACCGACGCGCCACTCGAGACGCTCACCAAGGTCAGCAGTGAGGTTAGAAAACCGCCTTTGAGGTCAGGATCTTGGTCTTTGTGGATGGAGATCATCAAGTCGCCAGGGCCGTGTGAGCGTGGGCCTTCTAAGCGGCTAAAAATGAGACCCGCCAATAAGCCGCCACCGAGCATGAACATGCCCAGGGTGGTGCTGTACTGCACTTCGTCAAAGCTGACCAAGTTTTGTGGAATGGGTAACTTCCAAACGGCCAAAGCCATTTGGACCAAGGCAAAAAAACCGCATGTGGCCAGACCGACGATATTTCCCAAAATCAAAGCCATCAATAGCATATGCATATCTTTAAACATTTTTTGTATTTTGACCATCAAAATTACCTTCTAATTTTGTTTGACTTGTGAGACTTTTCGCTCGTTCTCTACTTGTTCGGCAATCGACGCCACTTGGTCGTCTGACATACCAAACTTGACTTGCATTTGCTTCAAGCGTGCTTGCTCTTCTTCGGTCACCACGCCATCAGCCAAGATGGCGCGTACTTCCATTTCATACAAGGCTTCGCGGCGTTCCACCTGCGCGGTGTAGGCCGAGGCCACAACGCCGGTCAAGATAGCGGCCAAAGCAATAGACAGGAATTGCGTGAGTACCACTAACAGCGAACCAAGAAAGGTCACTGGGTCTACGTTGCCCCAGCCTGAGATGATGGTGATGACAAACCAATGCATCGCTGCAGGAATAGACGGAAACACCTCTGGCTGGTCGTGGCCTTCGATGATGTAGATCAGCGACGAGAACAACAAGCAGCTGATGAAAAGCAAAAATACAGCAGATGAGAAAGAGTCGCGCTCGGCTTTGACGGCGGCCACCATATCTTCAAACGCGCTGTTGTAGCGAGATAGTTTAAAGATACGCAGCAAGCGGAACATACGCAACACGCGCAAGTCAGCGCCCGGGAAGAGCAACTGCAGGTAGAAGGGCACAGTGCTTAAAAAATCGATGATGCCGTAGAAGCTCAACACATAATCTTTTCGGCCGCGCAATGATTTTCCAAATGTCATGGGCGAACCGTTTTCGTAGTATTTCGCACCAAATGACCAGACACGCACCACATATTCCACCGAAAAAACCAGCACACTGAACAAATCAAAGTAATAAAACTCTGTGAGGTATTTGTTGTGAATCTCTGGTACGGATTCCAAGATGATGGCAATCACGTTAGTAATCACCAACAACACAATGAAAAGATCTAAATAGCGGCTGTATTTATCGGTTACTGCACCGTCGACAATTTCGTAGGTGCGGCGTTGGATTCGTCGCAGAAAGGAAGG
>SYDB01000239.1 GCA_005786815.1 Burkholderiales bacterium | reverse complement strand
CAACTACAACGTTTTGAGCATTTGGGCAGGTTGATGGACCGCATTGCCATGAAATCTACGGTTGCCGGTTCATCCTTAACCCCTTTGACGCAGTTGATGGCCGCTGCGGCGTTATCTGCTGTCATCAGTGTGGCCCTGTACCAAAGTGATCAAAACGGAACTACTGTGGGCGAGTTCGTGGCTTTTGTGACAGCGATGTTGATGTTGGTAGCTCCGATCAAGCATTTGTCTGAGGTTGCTAGCCCTTTGACCCGCGGCTTAGCTGCATTGGAGCGAGGTCTCGATTTGATTGAAAACACCCGTATTGAAGGAACAGGCAGTTTCTCCAAGCAGCGTGCATCTGGTCATATTCGTTTAGAAAAGGTTGTCGTGAAGTTCGATGGAGACAGCCCCGCCGCCTTGCAAGAAGTCGATCTAGACATTCGCCCTGGAGAGTCTGTGGCTTTGGTCGGCGCCTCTGGAGCCGGCAAAACAACGCTGGTAAATCTATTACCTCGCTTTGTAGATATCTCTTCAGGCCATGTTTATGTAGATGACGTGAATATTCGAGATTGGAATATTGCTTCATTGCGGTCACAGTTTGCAATGGTGAGCCAGCAAGTGGTGGTGTTAAACGACACCTTGTCTAACAATGTTGCTTTGGGTCTTCCCATGGACTTTGTCCGTGTGCATCAGTGTTTGCAAGATGCCAACCTTGGCGACTATGTCGCAGGTTTGGGTGAAGGCATTCATACCACTGTAGGGCATAACGCTTCACAACTCTCAGGGGGGCAACGACAGCGGTTGGCAATTGCCCGGGCCTTCTACAAAGATGCGCCTATTTTGATTTTGGATGAAGCCACTTCTGCGCTTGACAATGAATCGGAGCGCGCGGTGCAAGAGGCTATGGTGCGACTTCAACAGGGACGCACTACATTACTGATAGCCCACCGTTTGTCTACGATAGAGCATGCAGACCGTATTGTTGTGATGGCAAACGGAAAAATTATTGAAACGGGTTCGCACAAAGAGTTGTTAGAGCTCGGCGCGACATATTCAGCGTTGTTCAAAATAGGCAAATTAGAAATTACCAGCTAACTCTCTTACAGCTTGTTTTATTTGATCAGCCGAAGGTTGCACAAGGCATTTGCACCAGTCGTAACGATGGTAAGCAGCGGGTTCGTCATACATAAACCAAGCAATTGTTGGTTTTTTCAATGCAACAGCCATGTGGTATGGACCGGAATCAGAGGAAATAAACACATCACAAAGTGATATCAGGCCTGTGAGTTCACTTAATGAGGTTTTGCCAGAGCAATCCATGAATTCAGCACCATCTGCTTGAATTCCAAAAGCATGTATGAACGCCTCATTGATAGGTTTTTCAAAAGGTGCACCGGTCAACAAGCAGACATAAGGTTCCTCTGATGCAATTGCGTGCATGGCTTGTGCAACTTGATCAATTGGCGGTCTTCTCGGGTAAGCGTCTGGTGTGCCGCAACCGATATTCAGACCTATCACACGCTTGCCTGCAGGAAGTTGTTTTTTTAATTTTTGAGCGTAAGCAGCACCTTCAGCTGTAACGTCTAGCTGAATAGACGTGTGGTTGCGATGCAGTCCAAGCGCCGCAAGCGCAACAAAATCACGCTCGGTGTAATCCATGGGAAGTTGCAGGCCTTGTGAGCGCGCATAGTCTTTGACGCTTGGCGATGTAAGGTCATAGAAAAGTCCACGACCCAAAAACTGTGCTATTCCCACACTCTTAGCGTTCGCGGCATTAGCAGCCCAACGGGTCACCAAACTAGAACGGATGCCAGAGGCTTCAAAGTCAATGACTAAGTCTGGCTGTAATTGCTGGCTTAAAGCAATGACCTCTTGTTTGGTAACGCTTAACGGCACCCGCTTGGCGTCTGGGTTTGCGGGCGTGCCTTCACGAATGGTCAAAAAAGTAGCGCTTGCTAACAAATGGTGTTGGCGGATAAAGTCTTCGGTGGGATAGCCTGCATGTTTGCTAAGAAAAAGCAAATGCAACTCAGCTTGGGGCCATTTATCTTTGAGTACACGCCAAGCCGCTGAACTACGCAGCACATCTCCCACGCCCATGCTGTGGGACTTGACCATGAGTATGCGTTGGTAGGTCATGCTTTTAACCTAACAACGTCGTAATAAAGTGCCTCTTGTGCAAGTGCTAAATGATGCCAATCTTGGGTGCCGGCCCATGCAATAGCTTGTTGGCTCATAGCCTCATGCGTATTGGAATCAAGTGATTTTTCTATGGCTTTTTCTAGGGCCTTGGCATCAATTGGGTCTTGCAAAATCAAAGCATTATTTAAATGGGTTAGTTCTGCGGAAATTCCACAATACAGTTCTGAACTGACTATTGCTGGAACAGCATGCGACATAGCCTCTAGCACCACCATGCCAAAGGTGTCCTCTAGCGTGGGATGGACCAAAAGATCTGACGCTGTGTAAGCGAGCGTCATATCGTCCAAAACACCTTTGAAAAAAATGCGATCGTCCAGACCCAGCGCTGTGACATGTGAACGCCATTTGTGTTCAGGAGCGGCAGAGCCGACTACGACCAAGAAGAAGTCATTGGGCAGTTGGGCCAATGCATCTAGCAAAGTAGGTAAACCTTTTTTGATGGCGTTGTTGCCAACCCAAAGCAAGCATTTGCCCTGCATAGGCAAACCTAAATCTAAACGCGCCTGCATTTTTTCTGTACTGGAATGCACATGCGTTCTTTCAACGCCTGGAGAAATTACGCAAATATGCTCCAGCTTGTGTTTTAAATCTTGATTCAGTACCGCCTTCACTGGCTCAGACACAGCGACTAAAAACCTACCCGGTTGATGCCGCATACGCAATTTTTCCAAAACCCAATAAGTCAAAAGACGAGGGCTTGTTATCAACTGTAGAGTTTTTAAAAAAAGACCAAGCCCGTGACGATTTACAAACCATAAGTAGCTAAATGGCAGTACATGGATGGTTTGCACATCGCCATGCCAGGTGTTTTCGTGTGAATGCACCACATCAAAGCCTTTACGCGTTTGCCACCATGTGTAAGTGGCAAATGCAATTTG
>SYDB01000238.1 GCA_005786815.1 Burkholderiales bacterium | reverse complement strand
CCTGGGAACATCCAAGTCAGCGTAGACCCTGCAACATTTGGGCTTTATGTATCGCTCGACTTCGGCATTGTGGGCACGCTCACCGAGTCAGACAAAGAGTACTTGGCGCAAAATTTCGCCGCCTTCTTTAGGCGGGACTACAAGCGTGTGGCAGAGTTGCACGTGGAGTCTGGTTGGGTTCCAGCAGACACGCGCGTAGATGAATTAGAGTCTGCGGTACGAGCGGTGTGTGAACCTTACTTTGACCGGCCGTTGAAAGAAATTTCTTTAGGCCTGGTGTTGATGCGTTTATTTCAAACCTCACGACGCTTCAATGTCGAAATTCAGCCGCAACTGGTATTGTTACAAAAAACCTTGCTCAACATTGAAGGCCTAGGCCGTCAACTCGATCCCGACTTAGATCTGTGGAGCACTGCCAAGCCCTTCTTAGAAAAGTGGATGCTCGACCAAGTCGGACCCAAAAAACTTTGGCAACAACTCAAGGACGAGGCGCCACGTTATGCCAAGCTCTTGCCCGAGTTGCCGCGCTTGGTGCATGACTTCTTGAAGCACCGCCAACACAACAACCATGCGTCGCTTGACGCGTCGATAGAATCACAGCGCCAAACCAACCGATTGTTGCAACGCCTGATCTGGGCGGGAATTGGTTTTGTTGGGGGCTTGGCTGTAATGCAATTATTCACTCATCTTCATTAACCTATGCTGCTCGCACTCGTTTTTGTTTATTTGCTCATCACTATCGCCATTGGGTTGTTGGCCGCCAAGAAGGTGCACAACTCGGCAGACTTCGCCATCGCTGGACGCCATCTACCTTTGGCGATGATCGTCACCACCACATTTGCGACGTGGTTTGGCTCTGAAACTGTTTTGGGTATCCCCGCTAAGTTCGTCAACGGCGGCTTGCAAGGCGTGGTGGAAGACCCGTTTGGCGCAGGTTTTTGTTTGATCTTTGTGGGGCTGTTCTTTGCGGGCAAGCTCTACAAAATGACACTCTTGACCATCAGTGACTACTACCGCGAGCGCTATGGTCGCGTGGTGGAAGTAGCTTGCTCACTCATCATCATGCTGAGTTATTTGGGCTGGGTCTCTGCACAAGTTACCGCATTGGGGTTGGTGTTTAACGTGCTCTCTGGTGGAGCGATCAGCGTGCCTTGGGGCATGGTGATTGGTGTTGTCTCTATCTTGGCCTATACCTTGTTTGGCGGGATGTGGTCGGTCGCTATCACTGACTTTATCCAAATGATTATCTTGGTGGTGGGCTTGTCGGTGTTGGCTGTGTTTGCCGCTGACCAAGCGGGTGGCGCAGACAAGGTCGTAGCCTTGGCAGTCAGCCAAGACATGTTCAAGTTTTGGCCTGAACCTACTTTCAAAGAGATTGCATTTTTTATAGCAGCTGCGGTCACCATTATGTTTGGCTCTATCCCGCAACAAGATGTGTTTCAGCGCGTCATGTCGGCTAACAGCATCAAGGCCGCGACGCACGGTCCGGTGATCGGCGGCATTTGCTACATCTTGTTTGCGTTTGTGCCGATGTTTTTGGTAGTCAGTGCCATGATCATCATGCCCGAGAAGGCGGCAACCTTGATGGCTGAAGACCCGCAAAAAGTATTGCCCACCTTGGTGATGGAGCAAATGCCGTTTGTCATGCAGGTGCTGTTCTTTGGCGCTTTGTTGTCGGCCATCAAGTCATGTGCCTCGGCCACTTTGCTAGCGCCTAGTGTTACCTTCACCGAGAATATTTGGAGGCAATTTAGGCCCTACCAAAGCGACCAACAAGAACTGCGTGCTATGCGCGTCACAGTCTTGGGTTTTAGTGTCATCGTGCTCTGCTATGCCATTCAGATGCAAGGCACATCGATTTACGAAATGGTCTCTAGCGCTTATCAAGTGCCACTAGTTGGCGCCTTCGTTCCATTAACCTTTGGCTTGTATTGGAAGAGGGCCTCCACCCAAGGCGCGATTGCAGCGATTGTTCTAGGCCTCTCAGTTTGGGTGGTGTTGTTATTCACCCCTTTAGGCGAGGAATTTCCTGCGCAATTAGCAGGTTTGTTGGCAAGTTTGCTGGGCATGGTTGTCGGCTCATTAGCGCCCCAATTTATCCACAACACGCACGCCAGTCACCATAAGCTCTCTGGGACTTGAAATCAGGCGCTCGACCTATAATTGACGGTTTTACCCACCGTCTACCATGCCTATTTACGCTTACAAATGCAGCGCCTGCGGCCATGCCAAAGACGTCTTGCAAAAAATCTCGGACGATCTGCTTACCGATTGCCCAGCGTGCCACGCGGCAACCTTCACTAAACAGCTAACAGCTGCTGGCTTTCAGCTCAAAGGCTCGGGTTGGTACGCGACTGATTTCAAGGGTGGCTCTCATGCACCTGCTCCCGCGGCCACTGAGGTCGGTGCTTCAACCGATGGTGCATCTTCATCGGGTGATGCTTCTGGTGGAGGTTCTTCAGGTGGAGGTTCTGGTGGAGCTTCTACTTCTTCAAGTGAGGGCACAAGTGCCGTTGCCTCATCTCCGGTCCCCTCTTCAACCTCAAATTCAAATTCGACCACCAGCGCTGCATCGTGCGGCGCATCTTGTGCTTGTCACTGATGCCATTTAAAAAATACCTTTTCGCTGGCTTGTTGGTGTGGACGCCATTGGCCATTACCTTGTGGGTGCTGACGTGGCTAGTAGGCGCCATGGATGGCATTTTCATCGGAGCTATTTCCAGCTTTGGTCCGTTGGTGTCTTCCGAGACTGTCACCGCATTGCGTCAATTGCCCGGTCTTGGTGTTGTCATTGTGTTTTTAGGCTTGTTGATTTCTGGTGCTTTAGTTTCTAACGTCGCCGGACGCTGGTGGATGCGTCAATTAAATAAGGTCTTCACGCGCATTCCTGTCTTTAAGACGGTCTACACCAGCGTCAAAAAAGTCTCTGACACCTTGTTCTCTAGCAACGGCACGGCATTTCGCCAAGCACTGTTGGTGCAGTACCCCCACGCGGGCAGTTGGACGATTGGTTTTCAGTCGGGCGTTGCCAGTGGTGAGGTCGCCTCTAAATTAGGCGACGACTACATCAGCGTCTATGTACCCACCACGCCCAACCCGACAAGCGGATTCTTTTTATTGATGCAACGCAAAGACGTGATCGAGCTCGAACTCAGCGTCGATGAAGCGTTGACCTACGTCATTTCAATGGGCGCAGTGGCGCCCTCCAGCACCTCCAAGATTGAAGAAAAGAGAAATTAAAAATGGCTATGCGTTCCCATTACTGTGGTCTGGTGACCGAGGCCCTCAACGGGCAAAACGTCGAGT
>SYDB01000237.1 GCA_005786815.1 Burkholderiales bacterium | reverse complement strand
GGATCGCGGGGGCGCTTAAGCCCTTCATGCCTTTTTCTAAGATATATCCGCGAATCGGGCCCACGGTCCCACTTTCGGTAACTTCTTTGGCCCAGACCACAAACACATCGGCGATCGGGCTATTAGAAATCCACATCTTGCTGCCAGTGAGTTGGTAGCCGCCTTTGACTTTTTGCGCACGGCTGGCCATGCTGGCTGGGTCAGAACCGTGATCAGGTTCGGTCAAGCCAAAGCAACCAATCCATTCGCCAGTTGCGAGTTTGGGTAAATACTTTTGGCGTTGTGCTTCGGTACCAAATTCAAAAATAGGTGCCATCACCAAAGACGATTGCACACTCATCATCGAGCGGTAACCTGAATCGACGCGCTCTACTTCGCGGGCAATTAAGCCGTAGGCGACGTAATTCAATCCTGGACCACCGTATTGCGATGGAATCGTGGGGCCGAGAAGCCCTAATTCACCCATTTCACGAAAAATGGCGACATCGGTATGGCTGTTACGAAAAGCCTCGGTCACACGCGGCAAGAGTTTGTCTTGGCAATAGGCTTGTGCAGCTTCGCGCACCATGCGTTCGTCTTCGGTGAGTTGTTGGTCTAGCAAAAAAGGGTCTTGCCAATTGAATGCGGCGTGCGCCATGCGGGGCTCCTGATTACAAAATTCCGTCAATGGTAGTCGGGTATAGAAAACCTCTAAATAACCAATGTGTTTATTTAGCGCGTTAGCAAATTAAAGTGTTTGTGCGCGCTGCTGTGCAAATTGCACAAACCAATCCAAACTTGCCGGATTGGCCATCGCGTCTTTGTTGACGACTTTTTCTAGTGGTTGGCCTAACAATAATTTTTTCACAGGCAACTCTTGTTTTTTGCCCGTTAAGGTGCGCGGTATTTCGGCGACCTGAAAAATTTCATTGGGAACAAAGCGTGGACTGAGCGCGGTTTTGATGGCGTTATTCAACTTATCTTTCATGGCGCCGTCTAAGACAACGCCGTCTCGAAGAGACACAAACAAGGGCATATAGCTTTCTCGGCCTAGGTACTCTAAATCCACCACCATGCTGTCCAGCACTTCAGGTAGCGCCTCCACAGCGCTATAAATTTCACTAGTTCCCATACGTAAACCGTGGCGATTAATGGTGGCGTCACTGCGGCCATAAATCACACAAGCGCCTTCAGCTGTGATCTTGATCCAATCACCATGGCGCCAAACGCCGCCCATGTCTGCGTTATCGTCACCGCCACCTGGTTTACGTCCAAGGCCTGCTGGATACATTTCAAAATAACTGGCTAAATACCTTGCATTGTTTTTATCGTTCCAAAAATACAAGGGCATCGACGGTAAGGGTTGGGTGCACACCAGTTCGCCAACTTCGCCAATCACGGGTTTGCCTTCCTCGCTCCAAGACTCCACAGCACAACCCAGCATGCGGCATTGCATTTCACCCAAGCGCGCAGGCAATTCACGGTTTCCGCCTATAAAGGCTCCCGCAAAATCAGTGCCGCCAGAAATATTGCACCACCACACATCGTTTCCAAGTTGTTTGAATTGCGCGCTGCCCCATCTTTGCGCTTCTTCACTCAAAGGAGAGCCGGTAGTACCTAAAGTGCGCACGGATGTCAGCCCCGGAATGGTTTGCAAATCAACACCTGCTTTTTGACAGTTTGCAAAGAAGGCGGCACCCGCACCAAAAAACGTAACGCCGTGTTTACCTGCAAAACGCCACAGCGTTGTCCAGTCGGGCTTGTCTTTGTTGCCCCCTGGGTTGCCGTCGTAGATGACGCACGTCGTGCCATTGAGAAGCCCTGCAATTTGTGCATTCCACATCACCCAACCAGTCGAGCTGTACCAGTGGTAACGCTCTCCAAAGCTGTTGGGGTGATAACTACAGCCAATATCGTTATGCAGAATTTTGAGCGCCAATGCAATGACTAACGTGCCGCCATGCCCATGCACGATGGGCTTGGGCAGTCCCGTTGTTCCGCTTGAATAAACAATCCATAGCGGATGGTCAAAAAGCAACCATAGGGGCTCAAAGCTATCAATTGCATGGCTTCTTCGCGCCAAAATTGTGTCTAAGTCTGTGCTGTTAGCTAGTGTTGCGTTTGCATTTAAGTTTCTGCAGACGATCACATGTTTCACACTAGGCAATCCATCACGTAGCGCTTGCACCACATGCAACCGGTCATGGTCTTTGCCGCCGTAAGTGACACCATCACATGCAATCAACACAACAGGCTCAATTTGTTGGAATCGGTCAAGCACGGCATTTGTACCCATATCGGGGGCACACATGCTCCACACGGCACCAATACTCATACACGCCAACATGGCAATGGCAGCCTGCGTGATGTTCGGTAAATATGCCGCCACTCTGTCTCCAGGCTGCACGCCTTGCTCTTGTAAGTGGCGCGCTAGCGCGGCCGTCTGCCTCTTTAATTCAGGCCAGCTCAATTGTTGGGTTTGTCCTTTTTCGTTTTCACTGATGATGGCGGCAAGGCCAGCTGCATGGGCTGCATCGCAATGGCGAAAAACTTGCTGCACATAATTGGTCTGCGCGCCCACAAACCACTGTGCATTTGGCATCGTGTTGCGCACCAACGCTGCGTCGTGTGGAGTTGGTGACTGCAAATCAAAATAGTCCCAAATGCTTTGCCAGAATGCATTTAGATCAGTTACTGACCAACGCCATAGGGCGTCGTAGTTGTCAAACTGCATCCCCCGATGTTCTTTTAACCAATTTTGGTATAGACGAATTTGGGGGATGAAGGGGGGTGATTTCATAGGTAATTTTAAATGCGCACACAACAGGTTACTTCAATAAAAAAACTCTCCCAAAAAACCATAGGGT
>SYDB01000016.1 GCA_005786815.1 Burkholderiales bacterium | reverse complement strand
GTCCGTTCATAGAAGCAAACAAGAGAGTGGTGGTCAATAAAACAAAAGGCAGGAAAATAGGCGTCAGCAAAGTAATGGCAAACATGGGAATAATTGAAAACAACACTGCTTTTTGAAAAGTTTCACGCTTGCCATGGCGATCCGTAATGCCACCAACCCATCTGCCAGTGAATAAGGTCACCACGCCACCGCAAAAATACAGCCAAGGAATTTCGGATGCGGTCATCACATGGTTGTTTTGTAAATACAAGGTGATGTAAGGGATGATGGTGAAAGCTGCAAACATCATCGTGGCAGAGAGAAATAGAGCCATACGGTGGTTGTGTTCGCTGACAACTTGCACCATGGCATGAAATACGTGTTTATCTTCACCATGTGCAATGTGCGCATCCAAAGAGGGAAGGGTATAAAACGCTAATGCACCTACTCCTAAACACATCACCCCAATCGCAAAAAATGCGAAGTGCCAACCCCATAAATTGGCAAACATCAGTCCCGCAGGAACCCCTACCACGGTGGCGACAGAAAAAGAAGTCATCACAATGCCAGTAGCACGGCCGCGTCGCGCAAACGGAATCACATCCCCAATAATGGTTTGCGACATGGTGTTGAGCACGCCACCAAAAAAACCAGCTGCGATACGCGCAGTCATCAACCAAAAGAAAGATGGCGCGACACCACAGGCAATTGTGGTGAGGGCAAACAAGCAGTAGAGCGTCAGCAACAAGTGTTTGCGATCAAACCTATCTACAAAAGTGGTGGCAAATAAGCCTGATATGCCTGCAGAGATGGAGTAGGCCGATACCAATAAACCAAATTCTGCAAAACTAATGTCAAAAAGCGCTGTGAGCTGCGGACCCAAAGGCATCATGATCATGAAGTCCACGATATGGGTAAATTGAATGCCTGCTAGCGAAAGAAGTAAAAGTAGTTCCCGGCGCGGGGAAAGTGTTGTGTGCATAGTTGTATTTCCGCTCTAGTGAAAACTTGTTAGGGCCAGAGGGGATTCAGAAGTAAAGGGTGGAAAAGAGCGAGCTAGAAGTGGCTCTAGTAATGCTTAGGTTCAGTGAGTTCAGCAAACAACATGCCGTAGAGCTTGTAGCGTGAGGCGTTGATTTCACCAGATGCAACAGCAGCCTGCACGCCGCATCCTGGTTCGTGTAAGTGGGTGCAGTTGTAAAACTTGCATTCAGAAACATGGGGTTTGAAGTCGGGCATGTAAGGGGCAAGTTGCATCGCATCAATGTGGTGCAGCCCAAACTCTTGAAAACCTGGTGAGTCGATCAATGCAGTCTTGCGTTCAGCATCTACCCAATACAAATTAGTAGAAGTCGTAGTGTGCTTGCCGGAGTTCAATGCGTAAGAAATTTCACCCGTACTTACCAAGGCATTGGGTATGAATTGGTTTATCAAGGTGCTCTTACCAGTACCCGATGGACCCAGTATCAAACTGGTTCTATTTTGTAAACGTTCCACCAAGTCACCCGATTGGCCATGTTTGATAGCCAGTTGCAACACGGTGTAGCCCATCGCTTTGTAAGGTGCTAGGCGCTCTAGGGCCCGTGCAAATAAATCGGTGAGGTCGCTTTTGTTCAAAGCAATGATGGGGGTGATGTGCTCAGCTTCAGCCGCGATCAAGGCCCTCGTGAGTTGCATTTGAGAAAACTCAGGCTCCGCAGCGAGCAAGATCACCACTTGGTCTAAATTGGCTGCGAATGATTTGGTACGTATTTCATCTTGTCGGTAAAACAAGTTGCGCCGTGGAAGAATTTTTTCTATTGTGCCTTCATCAGTAGAGGGCAACCATTCCACTTGGTCTCCAACGACCACTTGGCTTTTTTTCCCTCGTGGATGACAAATGCGTCGTTCACCATCCGTTGATTCGACCATGCAGTGGCGTCCATGGCTGGCAACCACTAAGCCGGTTTGGGTCATGCGGAAATTCGCGCGATGCGCTGTGAAGCTGGAGGGTGCGAGTAGTAAAAGGCAACGAACCAAGGGTCTGGCGTTAAGGTCGATGCATTGTCTTGGTAGAGCTTCAGTAAGGCACTGGCCAACGACTTGCCGTCGCTATTGCTGGCTGCGTAGGCGTCTGCTTCAAATTCAAATCGACGTGATCTGCGGGAAGAAAGGGGCGTAATGAAGAAAGTCGCCAATGGCAAAAACAACATGAACAGTATCAAAGCCAATGCACTATTACCGCCTTGCAAGTTGGGTGCAACGCCTAAACCTGTGTAGAACCAAACTTGCTGTGACAACCAGCCGAGTAAGGCAAGCCCCACCAAACTGAATACAAAACTCGTCGCCATCATTTGCAAAATATGGCGGTGTTTGAAGTGGCCTAACTCATGGGCTAGGACAGCTTCCATTTCGTCACCATTGAGTTGTGCAAGCAAAGTATCGAAAAAAACTACCCGCTTGGCCGCGCCAAAGCCGGTGAAAAAAGCATTCGAATGTGCAGAGCGTCGGCTGCCATCCATCACAAAAAAACCTTTGGCAGTGAAGCCGGCACGAGACATCAATGCATTCACCCGCGCTTTGAGTGTGTCGTCTTCAAGTGGTGTGAACTTATTAAACAGCGGCATGATCACATTGGGTGCGATCCACATGACAAACAATTGATAAGCAACCAATGCGCCCCACGCCCAAACCCACCACCATGCGCCGCCTGCTTCCATCAGCCATAACACTAGCCACAAAATGGGCAAGCCTAAGACCAAACCAACAGCAATGCCTTTTAATAAATCACTCACCCATAAGGCGGGCGTTGTTTTATTAAACCCAAATCGTTGTTCCACACTGAAAGTTTGGTAGAGCGACAAAGGCAAGCCAATCAATCCACCTACTAACATAAACGCAATCACCAAAACTATTTGCTGACCCATGCCTGGCCCCATGAGTTGCAATGTGATCTGGTTGAGAAAATCTAAACCCCCGAGCAAAGTCCAAGCTAAAAGGGTGGCAGCATCTAAAGCGAGATCGATCAAACCCACGCGGGCTTTTTCTAATGTGTAGTCAGCTGCTTTTTGATGCGACTCCAGCGTGATCGTGTCAGCAAATGCAACGGGCACTGCATCGCGGTGTTGTGCTACATGGCGCACTTGGCGCGAAGCCAGCCACAGTTTGGTTAATAGATTGGCAACCAGCAGCACTGCAAGTGCCACGCTCATGGAGAGAGAAGAATTCATCATGGGTGGAAGTTTAGATGAATGTATGTGCCCCGCCTGTTCTTAGGGATGCACGACAATCTGCGCTATGCCCAATACTCCTAAGCCTCATGCTGAGTCAACCTCACCCACGCAGCCCACATTAGCCAAATCCGACCTCAATCTTGTTTGGTTGGATTGCGAAATGTCTGGCCTCGAACCTGATCGCGATCGCTTGCTTGAAATCGCGGTGATCGTGACCAGTCCTGATTTGTCTATTCGTATTGAAGGTCCTGTCTTAGTAATCCACCAAAGCGATGAAGTTTTATCCAAAATGGATGCGTGGAACCGAGGCACGCATGGCAAAAGTGGTCTTACTGATAAAGTCAAAGCATCCACTGTGACCGAGCAAGAAGCGCAAGACGCTTTAATTACTTTTATCAAACCCTATGTGTCTAAGGGCGTCTCTCCTATGTGCGGCAACACCATCGGGCAAGACAGACGCTTCTTAAACAAATACATGCCTAAATTGGAAGCTTGGTTCCATTACCGCAACTTAGACGTCAGCACTCTCAAAGAGTTGGCCCGCAGATGGAAGCCCGATGTCTTCAATGCCTTCAAAAAAGCCCAAAAACACACGGCCTTGGCCGATGTGCACGAGTCTATAGACGAGATGCTGCACTACAAACAGTACTTCTTGAATTTAAATTAGGTAAAAACCCGAAGCTGTGGCACAATAGTGGTCATCGCTAGAAAAAAGCGAACTTTGTACATCTCCCCTCATACATCGGGCTCCTTGAATTGAGTCCCACGCG
>SYDB01000236.1 GCA_005786815.1 Burkholderiales bacterium | reverse complement strand
GGAACACCGATTATTCTTTAGCTGCCTTGCATGGCCAAAATACTTTGAAAGCAAACGCGCAGTCTTCTGCAAGTATGCTGCGAAAAAAAATCCGTATCGAGCCAGACGCTTTAAACAGCTTGTTTTTCTCTTGGCAAGTATCTGAACTGATAGCAACCGCCGATATGGCAAAACGGGATCAGGACGATTCACCAGTCAGAATAGTTCTAGCATTTGAAGGCGATCGCAAAAAGTTTTCAATGAAAAATGCGATGCTCAGTGAACTATCGCACGCAGTGACTGGTGAGCCGATGCCATACGCGACCCTTATGTATGTATGGTGTAATCAAAGACCTGTTAACGCGGTGATTGAAAATCCACGCACCGATCGTATTCGTAAAATTGTGGTGGAGTCTGGTTCTGAGCGTTTGAATCAATGGTTGATGTATGAACGCAAAATCAAAACAGATTACGAAAATGCTTTTGGCGAAGCACCAGGCGCTTTAATTGGTATTGGTCTTATGACTGACAGTGACAATACGCAGAGCCAAGTACAAGCTTGGTACGGGGCTATTCAATTGAAGTAAACATCTCTTTCGTTAATTTATTATGAAGCACTTAAAAGTATTCAATTACTGGCCCGAGTTAGCCCCCCTTTTGAGTGCAGCCTTGCTATTTGTACTGCTCAAGACTTCTATCACCGGCTTAATAGCAGTGTGTGCATTTGCCATCATGATGCTTGCAGTGACTTCATCCGTACACCACGCAGAAGTCATAGCGCATCGATTGGGCGAACCTTACGGTACCTTGGTTCTGGCTTTAGCCGTTACTGTCATTGAAACAGCCATGATCTTGTCAATTATGTTTACTGACGGTGGTAAGAATGCAGCATTACCCAGGGATACCATTTATGCGGCAGTCATGATTATCTGTAACGGTGTAGTGGGTTTGTCTTTACTGATTGGTGGTTTGCACCACAAAGAGCAACTCTTTCGAATCGAGGGTACTGGGTCTGGTTTTGCTGCTTTGGTGACTTTGTCTGTTCTTGTTTTGGTTTTGCCGCTCTACACCATCAGTTCATCTGAGGGGACTTACAACGACTTGCAACTTGAATTTGTCGCGCTGTCATCGCTGGCTTTGTGGTTGGTATTTGTATTCATACAAACTATTCGACATAGAGACTATTTCCTTCCCACAACAGATGTGCAAGACGAATCTGTGCATGCGACGCCACCTACTTCTTCGCAGGCTTGGTTCAGTTTTGTTTTGATGACCATATCTCTAGTATGCGTAGTAGGTTTTGCTAAATTACTTTCACCCACTATCAAATCCTTGGTCACAGTTTACGAGGCGCCAGATGCAGTTGTTGGTATTGTGATTGCTCTGATCGTGTTACTACCTGAAACTTGGGCCGCTCTGCGAGCCGCTATGGCAGATCGTTTACAAACAAGCATGAATTTGGCCATTGGGTCTGCACTAGCGAGTATCGGTTTAACTATTCCCTTGGTAATTCTTTTCTCTGTTTTGTTCGATTTTGATTTGATGCTTGGATTAGACGCAAAAGACGTCGTCTTACTAGGACTCACATTTCTTGTCGGAACTATTACATTGGGGTCTGGAAAAACCAATGTCATGCAAGGCGCAGTCCATCTAGTATTGTTTGCTGCTTTTTTATTCTTAACACTTATTCCTTAGCTGCAACCAACAGCAAGTGCTTTGTGAATGGAGCCGAATTTAATCGGTCGACCTTAATTAAAGAACCGCTTTAACTTATCAGCCCATCCGCCTTCGGCTGGTGAGTGTTTAGCCCCACCTTTTTTAAGCGACTCGTCGAGTTCTTTGAGCAATTTGCGTTGGTGCTCTGAGAGTTTGACCGGGGTCTCAACCGAGATGTGGCAATACAAGTCTCCGGGAAAACTAGAGCGCAAACCCTTCATGCCTTTACCGCGTAAACGGAATTGTTTGTCGTTTTGTGTGCCTTCTGGAATATCAATTGCTGCTTCGCCAGACAACGTGGGCACGCGAATTTCTCCACCCAATGCAGCGGTGGTGAAGCTGATAGGCACGGAGCAATGCAAGTCGTCGCCATCACGCTCAAAGATGTCGTGCTTCTTCAAACGGATTTCGATGAACAAGTCACCGGATGGGCCACCGTTGGTGCCCGGCTCACCATTGCCCGTACTACGAATACGCATGCCGTCGTCGATGCCGGCTGGGATTTTGACTTCCAGAGTTTTTTGTTTTTTGACTTTGCCTTGACCATGGCAAGTGGTGCAGGGGTCCGGAATGATCTTGCCTGAGCCACGGCAATGCGGACACGTTTGTTGCACGCTAAAGAAACCTTGGCGCATTTGCACTTGGCCACTGCCGTTACAGGTCGTACAAGCTTTGGCAGATGTACCTGGCTTTGCACCAGTTCCATGGCATGGGTCGCATTCATCCCAACCGGGAATACGAATTTCAGCATCTTTGCCTTTAGCGGCTTCTTCGAGAGATATCTCCATCGCATAGCTCAAGTCGTTGCCGCGATAGACCTGACGGCCACCTGCACCGCGACGTGCTTGTCCAAAGATGTCACCAAAGATATCGCCAAATGCTTCACCAAATCCACCCGCAAACTCGGCACCGCCAGGGCCACCGCGCATATTGGGGTCTACGCCTGCATGGCCGTATTGGTCATAGGCCGCACGCTTTTGTGGGTCTGAGAGCATCTCGTAGGCTTCTTTGCCTTCTTTGAATTTCACTTCGGCGTCTTTGGCTGCATCGCCTTGGTTGCGGTCAGGGTGGTGCTTCATCGCCAGTTTGCGATAAGCCTTTTTGATTTCGTCTTCGCTGGCGTTTTTGGGTACACCCAAAATCTCGTAAAAGTCGCGTTTAGTTGCCATGGTGTTGTTGCTGTGAAATGTGCCAACGCCGCGCTGACCCTTGTGGGGCCTTGGCGCGGCGCACGGAGCTAAAAAGTTTTAGCCTTTTTTGACTTCTTTGACCTCTGCGTCAACGACGTTGTCGTCAGCGGGTTTGGCGTTCTCGTTGGCAGCGCCTGGAGCGCCGCCAGCTGCAGCAGCCTGTTGGGCTTGCATGTCGGCATAGACTTTCTCGCCTAGCTTTTGAGAAACAGTCATCAACGCTTCTGTCTTGGCATCGATCTCGGCTTTGTCTTCGCCTTTTAAAGCGTCTTCAACTTCTTTGACGGCAGCTTCGATTTTTTCTTTCTCGCCAGCGTCGAGTTTGTCACCGTGCTCGGTCAAGCTTTTCTTCACGCTGTGGACAGCGGCATCGGCTTGGTTGCGTGATTGCACGATTTCAAGTTTTTTCTTGTCTTCGACGGCATTGAGTTCAGCGTCTTTGACCATTTGCTGGATTTCTTCTTCCGACAAACCAGAGTTAGCCTTGATAGTGATTTTGTTTTCTTTACCAGTCGCTTTGTCTTTGGCGCCGACGTGCAAGATGCCGTTGGCGTCAATGTCAAAGCTCACTTCAATTTGTGGTGTACCACGCGCTGCTGGTGCAATACCTTCCAAGTTGAATTCACCCAAAGACTTGTTGCCAGAAGCCATCTCGCGTTCACCTTGGTAAACCTTGATGGTCACAGCAGGTTGGTTGTCATCTGCAGTGGAGAAGGTTTGTGCAAACTTGGTAGGGATGGTGGTGTTTTTGGTGATCATCTTGGTCATCACACCGCCCAAGGTTTCGATACCTAAGCTCAGTGGTGACACGTCCAACAACAGCACGTCAGAGCGGTCGCCTGAGAGCACTTGTCCTTGGATCGCAGCGCCTACAGCAACGGCTTCGTCAGGGTTGACGTCACGGCGTGGCTCTTTGCCAAAGAATTCTTTGACCATGCTTTGAATTTTTGGAATTCGAGTTGATC
>SYDB01000235.1 GCA_005786815.1 Burkholderiales bacterium | reverse complement strand
TATATCAACCATGTGGAATTAGTGCGTGCAGCGCGTGGCGCTGAAGTGCCAGAGAGTTTTTACCAAGACCCGCTGATGTACCAAGGTGGAAGCGACGACTTTATCGGTGCACAAGACGATATCGTGTGCGCCAGCGAGGACTTCGGCATTGACTTTGAAGCTGAGATCGCCGTCATCACGGCAGACGTGCCCATGAACTCGACACCAGATGAAGCCTTGGAAGGAATCCGCTTGGTGATGCTCGCCAACGATGTGTCGTTGCGCAACTTAATTACTAACGAATTAGCCAAAGGCTTTGGCTTCGTGCAAAGCAAACCTGCAACCGCATTTAGTCCCGTTGCAGTCACCTTGGATGAATTAGGGGATGCATGGGACAACGGCCGACTCAACCTAACCGTGCAGTCCACTTGGAATGGCCGCAAAGTCGGCATGTGTGAGGCTGGGCCTGAGATGACATTTCACTTTGGCCAACTCATTGCCCACATTTGTAAAACCCGCAATGTGCGTGCTGGGTCAGTGGTGGGAAGCGGTACCGTCAGCAACCAAGGCATTGAAGTCAAAGGCAAAAAAGAATGGCCCAAAGGCTATAGCTGTATTGCCGAAAAACGCGCGATTGAAACTATTTTGGACGGCAAGCCCAGCACCGAATTCATGAAATACGGAGACACGATTCGCATTGAAGCCAAAGGCGCAGATGGGCAAAGCGTATTTGGTGCGATTGACCAAAAAATCGCTCCACTGTATCGCTGATAATAATTAACTATGCAATATCTGCGCAACACTTCAAACATCATCCGCTTCGTGCTGGTGTGGTTTGCTTTGTCGGTGGGCGTGGCCATTGCATCTCCCATAGTTCAGCCCAAAGCTATGGATATGGTGTGTACTAGCACCGGCAGTATGAAATTGGTTGTGCAAGGCGATGAAGATAGTTCTACTTCCGCCTCGCCCACCTTGGACTGCCCTTTGTGCGCCAGCATCAGTGCACCTCCTTCAGCGTTAAACACAGCGCTGTCACAACCCTCACCTCTCTCGCATGCGTTGTTGCCTTCTGTGGCAGCTCACATCGCGTCTCTTACGGCTCCGCCACTGCTTTCGCGCGGACCGCCTACTTTCCTCCTTTGATCTTTAAGCGGGTATAGCGCGTTTAGCGCTGTGCGTTGTTTGGAACGTATCAACGTGTAGTTGATGCTTGCTAGAAAAAAGTTTAGGAATTTATGTCGTCAAAAAATTAATCTCAGCACTATTGTGTAGTTCCATCTTCTGGCACTTCAACAAAAGGACTGAAGTCCCCCGCTGCTCTATTGGAGTTACTCCCGTCGCAAGTAAATCACCAACACTAACTCACTTAACTAAGGAAACCATGAAAAATCTCATACGCCTCATCGTTCTTACAACCCATCTTTTTATTGCAAGTCATGCTGCAGCTCAAACCATCACCATCTCGAATGCGTGGGCGCGTGCCACGGTACAGGGCCAAAAAGCGACCGGCGCTTTCATGACGGTGACGTCTAAAGAAAATTCCAAGTTGGTCGCTGCAAGCACGCCAGTCGCAGGCATCGTAGAAATTCACGAGATGAAGATGGACAAAGACGTGATGAAAATGTCCGCATTACCTAATGGTCTTGACTTGCCAGCTGGTAAAGCTGTCGATCTAAAGCCTGGTGGTTTTCACATCATGCTGATGGATTTGAAACTGCCGCTGAACAAAGATGTCGCCGTACCTTTGACCTTGACCTTTCAAGACAGTAGCGGAAAAAAATCGCAAAAACTTGTGCAAGTGCCAGTGAGTGTGCGGCCGCCATCTGGACAGGGCATGAACCACCAACACGGAGATCACAAGCATTGATTTATTTTGCAAAAGCTCCAAGGGTTTATGCTTGTATCTTTGACAGCCAGCCCTCAGGAGGCCTTGCATGACTGATTCCAATGCTTTTGATTTCACCAAATTCGTTCCCGGTTTTGATTTTTTAAAAAACCTTACACCTCAGGCCTCTTCAAATGGCACGGGTGTTCCTGGCTGGGTGGCACCTACGCTTGACCCCAAGGAAATTGACAAGCGCATCCAAGAACTCAAGACAGTGCAATTTTGGTTAGAGCAAAACGCTAAGGGCATCGCGGCCACGATCCAAGCGATGGAAGTGCAACGCATGACCTTGTCAACATTGCAAAACATGAATGTCAATTTCCAAGACATGGCGGAGTCGCTCAAGGTCAAGCCTGTAAATCAAGCGGCGCCTGAAGAAGAAAAGCCCCAAGCAAAAACTGCTACCAATGACAACAAGGTAGACCCTACGCAATGGTGGGGCGCTTTGACTGAGCAGTTCCAACATATCGCCACGCATGCGATGAAAGACATGGCAACCCATGCAAGCACGCATGCCACAAATGCAGTGCCCAAAAATTTCCCTGCTAAAAAAACTACTGCATTTCATAAAAGCAGTAGTACTGTTGGTAGTGCGAAACGTAAAACACCAACAAAGACCGCTACATCTAAGACGAAAGCCTCACGCTAAATTGACGTCTTTTACTTTCATAAACTCAAGATTTAACAAGATATGAAGTTATTCCCCTACGGCCATGCCACGCATCCGCAGTGGCAAATGGCAGCAGGTTTGGTGTTGGCACAATTGCGCGCCCATCTTGCATTACCCGAATACGCCAGCACGCCACCCCTTGGGATTTTGTATATCACTGACCAATATGCGCATGATGCGCAAGAGATCTTGGACCACCTGAGTGCAGCGTTACCAGAAGTCACCGATTGGGTGGGCACGGTTGGCGTGGGAATCGCGGCCAACAATGTCGAGTACTTTGACGAGCCCGCAATGAGCGTGATGCTGTGCGACATATCGAGCGAACATTACAGAGTGTTTAGTGGCGTCGCGCCGTTGGTGCATTCGGGTGGTGCTAACGCATTCATACCGCACACCGCTTTAGTCCATGCGGATGCGCAAACGCCAGACGTTCCTGAGTTGATTGCAGAACTGGCGCAACGCACCGACAGTGGTTATGTGTTTGGTGGCTTGGCATCAAGTCG
>SYDB01000234.1 GCA_005786815.1 Burkholderiales bacterium | reverse complement strand
TCGAGATCCATTAAAGAGGCTGAGGCGATGCCAAGGGTACGATCCCATTCATTGTTTTTTCCCAATAGCTCACTCACTACATAACAAGTGGAGGAAAAATTGAGTCTTTTCAAAACCGCTGCAGCATTCTCTAAATTATTGCGATAGCCATCATCAAACGTAATGCCAACCACTTTCCCGGTTTTCTCGCCTCGTAAGTAAGGCATCAAAGCCGTCATGCTTAGACCTTGATAACCTAGTAAAGACAGTGTTTGCATCTGCAGCGCAAACGCGGATGGTGAGACATACAAACTTCGCATAGGCGCAGCACGCTCAGGCGCTTGCGTAATTTGGTGGTAGGTGAGTATGGGAATGGGACGCATGCTTACAGCAACACAATATCGTATTGTTCTTGTGCCATTGCACCTTCGCTTCTGAGTGAAATAGGCTTAGCAATAAAGTCACTCAAACCCGCAAGATGCTGACTTTCTTCATCCAAAAAAATATCTATCACTGCGGGGGCTGCAACGACTCTAAATTCTCTTGGGTTGAATTGACGTGCTTCACGCAGAATTTCGCGCAAGATGTCATAACAAACGGAGCGCGCAGTTTTCACAATCCCCTTGCCTTCGCAGACGGCACAAGGTTCGCACAGCATATGCGCCAGTGATTCACGGGTACGTTTGCGGGTCATCTCTACCAAACCCAAAGCAGAATAGCCACTGACTTGTGTTTTGACACGATCTTTAGACAGTTGTTTTCTAAATTCTTCTAAGACTGCTTCGCGGTGGTCCTCTCGCACCATATCGATGAAATCTGCAATCACGATGCCACCCAGGTTACGCAAGCGTAATTGCCTTGCAATGGCACCGGCGGCCTCTAAATTGGTTTTAAAAATCGTGTCATCGAAATTACGTGCTCCTACATAACCGCCAGTATTTACATCTACCGTGGTGAGCGCTTCTGTTTGGTCCACTATGAGATAGCCGCCAGATTTAAGATCGACGCGACGCCCTAAGGCTTTGGCTATCTCTTCATCGATATTGAAAAGATCAAAAATCGGTCTTTCGCCTTTGTAGAGTTGCAGCTTGCTGACTGAGGCAGGCATAAATTCAGAACCAAAAGCATGAAGCAAGGCAAACTGCTCGCTCGAATCCAGACGAATCGTCTGGGTTTCTTCGTTCACCAAGTCGCGTAATACGCGCTGCAATAAATTCAGGTCTTGCCTGAGCAACGATGGAGGTGGCAAGCGCAAAGACGATGCTTTGATTTGCGCCCACATTTTGCGCAAATACAGTATGTCTTCACTTAACTCGGCATCACTGGCGTCTTCGCCGTTGGTGCGCAAAATAAAACCGCCGGAATCGCCTTGGTTGGCATTGTCAAGGGCCAACTTCTGAAGTCTTGCACGTAGGCTTTCACGTTGCTCCAAAGGAATTTTTTGGGAGACCCCAATATGCTGGTCCTGCGGAAGAAACACCAGCAAACGACCGGCAATGCTAATTTGCGAGGACAAACGCGCACCCTTGGAGCCGATCGGGTCTTTGATGACTTGGACCATCAATGACTGACCTTCAAACACCTGTTTTTCAATCGGCAAGATCGGAGCCGGATTGGCTTGGTCTGAGTCAGCATGTCGCGCGGCCACACTGCTTATTAAATCGGCGACATGTAAGAAGGCTGCTCTCTCTAAGCCAATGTCAATAAAGGCAGATTGCATGCCAGGCAAAACACGTGCGACCTTACCAATGTAGATGTTCCCCACCAAGCCACGCTCTAACGTGCGCTCCATGTGAATTTCTTGCAGCGCGCCAGTCTCAACAACCGCCACCCGCGTTTCTTGCGGAGACCAATTGATCAGTATGTCTTGTTGCATGGTGAAGATGACATGGATTAAACGGTAAACCCGAATTCTCGCAACAAATGCGCCGTTTCAAACATAGGCAAACCCATGATTCCCGAATAGTTTCCGCTGATGTGTGAAATAAATGCGGCGGCCTTCCCTTGAATCGCATAAGACCCCGCTTTGCCCATCGGCTCCTGGCTGGCCACATAGCGATCGATATCTTGTTTAGACAACTCGGCAAATTGCACTTTAGAAATGCTCAAGGCATGGCATTGTTTGCGCAAAGTTCCAACGGAAACAGCAGTAAGAACGCGGTGGGTTTTCCCGCTTAATTGCCGTAACATATCTTTGGCATGGTTTGCGTTGTCTGGTTTTCCGAATAGGGTGTCACCCAAGGCAACGGTTGTGTCTGAACACAAAACAGGTGCTGGGGTTAAGCCTCTGTTCTTTAGGCGTAGCAATGCGGCTTCTAGTTTTAAAGCAGTGACACGTTGTACATAGGCACGTGGTTTTTCATGAAGGTGCGCAACTTCTAGCGCTTCAGCGTCTTCGCTAGCGTCTGGCAACAACAATTCAAACTTGATGCCTAGTTGCTCTACCAACTGTTTGCGACGAGGGCTCTGCGAAGCCAAGTAAACAAAACTGTAGCGAGGCATGGCTATTTATTCGCGGTGGTAAGGATGGTTGGTATGCATAGACCAGGCTCGGTACAACTGCTCTACCAAAAGTACGCGCACCATGGCGTGTGGCAATGTCAGATCGGACAAACGCAAGCGCTCATGCGCGGCTTGTTTGAAAGCGGGGTCTAGTCCATCAGGACCACCAATGACAAATGCCACGTCATGGGCATTTAACTGCCATTGGGCGAGTTTGCTAGCCAATGTAGCGGTGGTCACAGTGGTTCCGCGTTCGTCCAGTGCCACGATGCGAGCGCCTTTAGGAATCGCTGCTTGGATACGTTCTTTCTCAGCTGCGTAAATGGTTTCTATGGTTTTGCTAGCACGTGGTTCAGTTTTAACCGCTTTGAGTTCAACCCGCATTTCTGCAGGAAAGCGTTTGGCGTAATCGTCCCAAGCTGTTTGGGCCCATGCAGGAACGCGTTGGCCTACGGCAACGACCCATAGCTTCATTTCTGACGCATAGCAGTCTTTTTAGCAGGTGCTTTTTTAGCGCTGGTTTTGGTGGCAGAGGCTTTAGGTGTTGCTTTTTTTGCAGGAGAGGTGGATGCGCCTCGGCTAGTCTTTTTAGCAGGAGCCCCAATTGATTTGGCAGCAGGTCTGGCTGACTTCGTAGTTTTCTTTGCTGCAGCTTTTGGCGATTTGCTTAGGTCTTTGGAAGCAACGGCTTTAGGTGCCGCAGGTTTAGCTGCACCCAATTTAGAACGGATTGGTTTTTCGCCCCAAATTTCTTCTAAGTTGTAGTACTGGCGAATCGTAGGTTGCATGATGTGCACCACCACAGCACCGCAATCCACAATGATCCATTCGCCGTTGTCTTCACCTTCCATACGTGGTTTTTGAAAACCAGCTTCACGCACTTTGTCACGCACGCTGGCAGCCAAGGCTTTGGTCTGGCGATTGGAGGTACCGCTAGCAATGATGACTCGCTCAAATAATGAAGAAATATGCTCTGTATCAAACACCACAAGGT
>SYDB01000233.1 GCA_005786815.1 Burkholderiales bacterium | reverse complement strand
CGCTTGAAACTATTGCTGATCAACGCGCTTGGGCTGGTGCTGGAGTTACCTTGGCAATCAAAAGGATCTACGCCAGCCCAATGCGATAAAACCAAGCCCTCGCTTGGGTTGCTAATGCTGGGGTAGGGTGTAGAGAGCAGCGCATGGTTGTCTGATGCAGCTAATAGATATGCAGCGGCATCTAATTCGGCTTGTCGGCGAATAGCCCGCAAGGCAACTTGTGCATTTTGGTGAAGCGCATCTGTGGCGCTGATGGCTTGCCATGACTGGCGGCAGAGTTGGTAGACGCTCAAGGCAATAGCCACGACCAGACTGCTTAAACCCAAACCAATTAGCAACTCGGTTAAGGAGTAGCCTTTGGAGTCGCGAGTGCTAAAGGTGGCACCTAAGACCTCTGCAGGAAACATAGAGATGAAGCGTTTCATCTTTGCGGCCTTACCCATAAGTTCCAGCATTGCATGCGCGGGGGGCATGTTGTGCTGTTAGCAGCCATCTTGTTAGTCGGCCACCCCACGCTGATACCCCACCATCCTGTCAGCCCGGGCAAGGGGTAGACCGATGCATCACCTTTTGGCAATTGCGCGCGCAATGCTTGTTGCCACTGGGCGATATCCCACTGCGCCAATTGCGTCCAACTGCAAGCATTGACAAAACAGTCTTGCGTGGTTTGCCGTGACTCCCCCCAATGCATTGCATACAGCGCACTTTGGGAGGCGTTGATTCGCATGCGATCCGCTAAGTCGCTGGCCAAACCCATGGCAATAAATTGGTAGGTGTGTTGCTGTTGGCGCAACGTAGCTTGTTGTTGCCACCACAAAACGCCTACCGCGCCGGCGGTGAGTACCAGCAAAGCAGCCAGGGCCTCGAGCATGGCGAGCCCAGCACGGTCTTGCCATGAATGCGTGCTGGCAGTTAACTGCATGTGGCGGACTCCACCCAACGCATGCGCCCCGCACTGTTGATACACAAAGTTCGGCTCAGGTTAAGGCCTGTATCACGTGAGAGCACGGTCCATCGGTCACCGATGGTGCCTAAATCGCCTTGGGCGGATATGAAAAAGTCTGAGTTTTTAGCGAAATTCACTTGCACCGATGCGTCTAGGAATGTAGTGCTGATGACTTGCTGTGTGCCCGAACTGCTTGATGTTTGGCTGACTTGCCATCCGCAACTCCAGTCGGTGGCACTTGTACTGGTGTTGGCACAACCCGAAAGCCGACTCATTTGTAAACGCTGGCCCCATTGCAATGCGCGCACCCTTGCAAGTTGTAGGTCGTTGAAGAGTTGCTGGCGCACGCTGTCACTACGCGCGCGTTCGTGCCAACGCCATACGCTTGGCAGGGCAAAACCTAGCAAGACAGCGGAGATGCTCAGGCACACCATTAACTCCACCAAAGTAAAGCCATGCAAGTTGGCCTTTGACACTGGAGGCAGCAAGCGCGCCATAAAGAAAAAATTTAGCAAGTACATAGGCACATGCTAGGTCGACAGACTTGAAAGTGTTTAAGCGGCGCTTACAAATTATTTACTTACTTCGTCCACCAAGCTCTTGAACTCATCAATATCTTCAAAACTACGGTAAACGCTGGCAAAACGTATGTAAGCCACCTTGTCTAGCCTCTTCAATTCCCGCATCACTAACTCGCCCAAGCGGGTTGATGGCACCTCGCGGGCACCCAGACTCATCAGCTTTTCTTCAATACGCTCCACCGCGTTGTCTAATTGCTCGGTGCTAACCGGGCGTTTGCGTAGAGCCAGCGCCATCGAGCTTATCAACTTACTGTGCTGAAACTCGGTGCGGCGTCCGTCCTTTTTCACTACGTTGGGGTAGCTAACGTCAGGACGCTCGTAAGTGGTGTAGCGTTTTTCGCAGGCCCCGCATTGGCGACGGCGGCGAATCGAATCGCCGTCTTCGGACATGCGGGTCTCGACCACTTGGGTCTCGAGGTGACCGCAAAAAGGGCACTTCATGACTTACTTGTAGACGGGGAACTTGGCAGTTATCACATGCACCTTGGCACGCACGGTGGCGATATTCGCTTCATCGTGGGGGTTGTCTAAGACGTCGGCAATCAAGTTGGCTGTCAAGCGCGCCTCTTCGTCCTTGAAACCACGTGTTGTCATCGCAGGGGTGCCGATGCGCACTCCACTGGTCACAAATGGTTTTTCTGGATCGTTGGGGATGGCGTTTTTGTTGATCGTCATGTGCGCTGCACCGAGTGCGGCTTCGGCTTCTTTGCCGGTTATTTTTTTGGAGCGCAAATCGACCAGCATCACATGGCTTTGGGTGCCGCCGCTGACGATGCGCAAACCACGTTGGGTCAAAGTCTCGGCAATGATTTGGGCGTTTTTCACCACTTGCTGTTGGTAGGCTTTGAAGTCAGGTGCCATCGCTTCTTTGAAGGCGACGGCTTTGGCTGCGATGACATGCATCAACGGACCACCTTGCAGGCCGGGGAAGATGGCGCTGTTGATCGCCTTCTCATGCTCAGCCTTCATCAAAATAACGCCACCGCGGGGTCCGCGCAAACTCTTGTGGGTGGTGGAGGTCACCACGTCGGCATGGGGCACAGGGTTGGGGTAGACCCCCGCGGCAATCAAGCCTGCGTAGTGGGCCATGTCTACCAAGAAAATAGCACCCACGTCTTTCGCCACTTTGGCAAAACGCGCGAAGTCGATGTGCAAGCTGTAGGCAGAGGCACCGGCGATGATCAACTTAGGTTTGTGCTCATGCGCCTTTTTTTCCATGGCGTCGTAGTCGATCTCTTCTTTGGCGTTCAAACCGTAAGAGACCACGTTGAACCATTTGCCACTGATATTGAGGGGCATGCCGTGGGTCAGGTGACCGCCTTCGGCCAAGCTCATACCCATGATGGTGTCGCCGGGCTTCAAGAACGCCAAGAAAACCGCTTCGTTGGCGGACGCACCGCAATGCGGCTGCACATTGGCAGCGTCCGCGCCGAAGATTTTCTTGATGCGGTCAATCGCGAGTTGCTCTGCAACGTCCACGTTTTCACAACCACCGTAGTAACGTTTACCAGGATAGCCCTCCGCATATTTATTCGTCAATTGCGAGCCTTGGGCTTGCATGACTGCGGGGGAGGCGTAGTTTTCGCTGGCGATGAGTTCGATGTGGTGCTCTTGACGGGCGTTTTCAGCCTCAATAGCGGCCCAAATCTCTGGGTCGGCATGCGCGATCAAGACATTGCGGTGGTACATGAAAAGGTGTCCTTAGGAAAAAAAGTCATGAATTAAAAAGAGTTATTTAGGGTCTTCGTCGTCTTTGTCTTTGCCAAATGGCGTTAAGCGCTGGGCTTTTTCCCACAGGCTTTCGAGACGAGCAGACGCAGCTTCGGCGGCTGTTGTCGGCGAGGCGGAGGTTGATACTTTCACCCCTTTGGCCACAAGTTGTAAGCGCGCGTATTCGTTCAGCACCTTGGCGGCATAGCCGCTGTCGTCCTTCAAATTGCCAGCACCCACATAAAGTTTGAGACCGGCCTCTGCAGAACCAGCGCGGTTAATGCAGTCTTTGAGCACACTCACACCGACGCGAAGATTGGCAACCGGGTCAAAAGCTGCCAAAGAGCCACCAAAACTTACGTATTTCTCTTCATGCACCTTAGTCATCACTTGCATCAAACCTTGGGCCCCCATATTGCTTTGCGCAAAGGGGTTAAAGCCAGATTCCACAGCCATG
>SYDB01000232.1 GCA_005786815.1 Burkholderiales bacterium | reverse complement strand
TGCTTGGTGTTCGCGTGGTGTTATTTCAATCGCTAGAAGGCAGCGCGCAAAACAATGACGTGCTGTCCGACATCTTGGCCACCCTGTGGGCCGCATGGGTCAACGTGGTTGTATTTTTATTGTGTGCATGGATCGGCTATTTTGTTGGCATACAAGCCTCCAATGCGGCATTTGGTGAGTCAGCTTTACAAGAACTTGCGCAACATTACCCGGTCACTGAGTTAATGCGTTTATGCCTCAGAACCGGCGTAGAGGCTTTAGGTCTGGGTTGGCTGGGTCATTTGGACAAGGTTATTTTGAGTCGCGCAAAAGAATCGCCTTCACGCAGCGCCACGCGGTTGCTGTGGCTGATGGTTATATGGATATTGTTGGTAGAAGCAGTCGATTCATATATCCATTGGTTGCTGCGCGGCGCCTCTTGAAATATGTACATATGACCGCTGAAATACAACACGTGCTAGCAAGGAGACATGCATGACACATTCATTGAACACTCACTTACCAGCGCAGCAAGGTCATGCATTGCGCAATCTTCTTGTTGTCACGGCCATCGCAGCAGGTGTGTTGCTTGGACTTGGCTTTTGGTTAGCAAAAAAGCAAGGCGCATTTGATGACAACCTGGTGTTGCGCTTTGCAACAAGTTCTGGCGTGCATTTGAGCAATGGCATGAAAGTGGTCTATCAAGGTTTTCCTGTTGGCCAAGTCAAGAGTTTAGAACTCACACCCAGCGGAGAGATTCAAGGCACGCTGGAGGTCAAGGAAAAATATCGCGGTCTAGCAACCGCTGGGTCCACCTTGGAACTGGCCTCTGCCAAACTGGTCGGCGCCGAATTGATTCTTCGTAAGCACCCCAGCAACAGCGATTTTTTCAAAAACAACGACGCTATTGACTTCAAACATTTTGATCTTGCACACGATCTCGAGAAAAAGGTTTTAGAAAAAATTGATCCAGCTATTGCACGCGTGATGTCAGTTGCTGCAGAGATCACGGACCCTCATAAAGGTCTCCCTGCCACCTTAGCCAACATCAACAAAACACTGGTATCTACCGAGAGGCTTCTCAACAGCCTCAACGCCCGCGCCCAAGACCCTCGGGTCGACCATATGCTTACTAATCTCGATTTAGGTAGTGCCAGCATGGTGCGTAATGCGGAGCTCACCGAAAAAACCATGCAATCTGCGCGTCAAGTGCTAGGCAGCACGCAGAAGGCGATAGAAAGCACACAGAAGGTCATGGAAAGTACGCAAAAGACCATGGAAAGCACCAACAGTTTGGTACAAAAAACTGAGCAAACCTTACAAGACTTCAGACAAGGCGGTGTTGGTAAATGGATAGCGCCTGCCCGCCCCGCCAATGCTGCTTCCGCACCCAAAAACTAAAAAACCGTATTGAACATTTCCAATCTTGGATTGAAATAAACGGGTTAGTCGCTAGAAAAAATATTGCTCATGCCTTGCATTTGATCTAAGGCGATACCGCAACCCCTAGCCACACAGGTCAGCGGTTCCTCGGCAATCAATACTGGCAATCCTGTTTCTTCAGACAACAACCGGTCTAAGTCGCGCAGTAGTGCACCGCCACCCGTCAACATAATGCCGCGCTCGGCGATATCGGAGCTCAGTTCTGGCGGGGTTTTCTCTAGAGCAATCTTGACGGTCGACACCAAATTATTCAAAGCGTCCGTAAGCGCTTCTAGCACTTCGTTAGAACTGATGGTGAAGCTTTGTGGAATACCTTGGCTCAAATTGCGGCCGGTAATTTCTAGCTCCAGCACACCCGAACCTGGAAAAGCTGTGGCAATTTCTTTTTTAATTCTTTCGGCAGTCTGCTCGCCAATCAACATGCCAAAGTTGCGGCGAATGTAGTTAATGATGGCTTCGTCAAACTTATCACCGCCTACGCGCGCGCTGTTTTTGTAGACCATGCCTCCTAAGGAGACAATGCCTACCTCTGTAGTGCCGCCACCAATATCAACCACCATGGAGCCACACGCTTCTGTGACTGGAAGTCCCGCGCCAATTGCTGCAGCCATAGGCTCTTCAATCAAAAAGACCTCTGAAGCGCCCGCACCCAAGGCAGACTCGCGGATAGCGCGGCGTTCAACCTGGGTAGAACCACAAGGCACGCAAATCACAATGCGTGGGCTTGGACGAAACAACATGTTGGGATGCGCCAACTTGATAAAGTGCTTGAGCATGACTTCGGTCACGGTGAAGTCTGCAATCACGCCGTCTTTCATGGGGCGAATGACTTCAATATCTTCTGGCACACGACCTAACATCGACTTGGCTTCGTTACCAACCGCGAGAACCGTTGTCTTACCGTTGTGCTTGGAGTCTTTTCTGATCACTACAACCGAAGGTTCATCTAAAACGATACCTTGGTTTTTTATATAGATGAGGGTATTTGCGGTGCCAAGGTCAATGGCTATATCGGTAGAAAAAAACCTACTTAATTTCATAAGAACACCCGCCCTCGTATTTTTAAAAATTTGGGCTAATTATGGGCTTATGAAATTGCAACCAAAGAAAGGGTAGTTGCTAAGCAAAACTGCAAACGCAATCTGAATACTAAAAGCCTCTTAAAGTGCACCAAGTTGTTGCATGGCAACAACCTATAACAGCGAACTAAGCTTTAAAGGCGCGAAAACCTGAATAAATGCGTGATGCGGGACGGCTACGTTGTTCAGCCTCTTGCGCTAGTTGTGCGCGGATACGGTCAAAAGTGGCTTTGATTCCAGATTTTTCGTTCACCACTGCTTTGTAGCGACGCTCTATCGCGACATCTGGGGGATCGATTTGAAAAACTGACTTGTCCAAGAGCGTCTCCTGTAATCTCAATGCGTATACAACGCACGAGAGAATCAACTGGTGGACAAGTCATTCATAAATTTTTAACGAACCACTGCAAGTTGGTCGCGCTTGCCCGCTTTATAGGTGTAAAGAGTTAACGCGCCATTTTTAATGTCTCCTTTTGAATCAAAAGAGATATTTCCTGTCACACCCTTGTAGCTTGATGTTTTGGCCAATTCAGGTAAATATTTAGCAGGGTCAGAAGATTTCGCACGTTGCATTGCGTCCACCATCACGTTGACAGCGTCATACACATAGGGGGCGTAGAGTTTGACGTCGTCATTGAAACGTTTTTTGTATTTCACGCCAAAGTCTTCCACGCCCTTCTTCAAGGCACCGTCAACGCCACCTGCCTCAGCGCAGACGACTTGGCCATCGGCCATTGCGTCGCCCGCAAGCTTGACTAATTCGGTTGTGCACATGCCATCGCCGCCCATGAACTTGGCGTTCAAGCCCAAAGATTTCATTTGTTTCAACATCGTGCCGCCTACAGCGTCCATGCCGCCAAAGAAGACGATATCAGGCTTTTTGCCCTTGATCGTGGTGAGGATTGACATGAAGTCAGTGGCTTTGTCGGTCGTGAACTCATGGCCCACCAAGTTACCGCCTGCTGCTTTGACAGCTTTTTCAAATTCTTCGGCAACACCTTGGCCATAGGCTGTGCGGTCATCGATCACTGCAATGGCTTTGCCCTTGAGGTCTTTCACGGCATAACGACCCAAGGTTCCGCCCAAATGCACATCGTCGGCTACCACGCGAAACGTGGTTTTAAAGCCTTGGCGGGTGTATTTGGGATTCGTAGCAGACGGTGAAATTTGGGGAATGCCTGCATCGTTGTAAATTTTGGAAGCAGGAATTGAAGTACCCGAATTTAAGTGGCCCACGATACCGCTGACCTTGGCATCAACCAATTTTTGCGCCGCGGCTGTGCCTTGCTTGGGGTCTGCCGCATCGTCTTCCGCCACTAATTCAAACTTTACTTTTTTACCGTTGATAGAAATGCCTTTGGCATTCAAGTCTTCAATGGCTAGGCGAGCGCCGTTTTCATTGTCTTTTCCCAAGTGGGCGATTGCGCCACTCAAAGGCGCGACGTGGCCGATCTTGATGACTTGCTCTTGGGCGATCACCGCACTAGCGAACGCCATAGACGCAGCAAAAGCAGTCAATTGAAATAAGGGTTTGGTTTGAAAACGCATGGTGAAACTCCTTAGGGTTTAAAAAATTAAAAATGACAAGAACACGAACAACAAGTGTCAACTATGACACCAAAAAATCAAACAAGGGATTCCTTTAACTTTAAATCATGCCGCACGATATCAAATCCTTGGTCGGTGTATTGCTTCCAACGGCTTCGCGCATGTTGGCGGTCTGCATCTTCAAGCGTGACAACTTCAATCACGCGCGCAAACTGCTCGAAACCCGCACAAACCTTGTCGCCTAGATTTAACAAAACATCACGCGGAGTCAAGGCATCCAACACGTCCAAGTCGCTGGCCAAATGCACGGGAGAAGCTTGTCGTAAGGCCTGAGGGCTATCCATACGGCAATGCGCCAAAAACTCAAGCTGCGAAAACGTCCACAAGCTTTCGTCCAAATGATCTATCTGCGCAGCAGGAACAACAACGACAACTTTTGCGCCAGATGCAACCGCTTTACGCAACAAGCGACAGGAATAGGCCACCTTGTCAGGCGCATTGAAATGGAACGCTATTTCAGCCATCAAGCCTTGGTACGCAACAAATAATGCAAGAGCAAACCAACAGGTCGCCCTGTTGCACCTTTAGCCGCACCAGTTTTCCAAGCTGCACCGGCAATGTCCAAATGCGCCCATGGGAAGTCTTTGGCAAATCGTTGTAAAAACTTAGCGGCCGTGACTGCACCAGCATCACGCCCTGCGATGTTGGCAACATCTGCAAAGTTAGATTTCAATCCCTCTGCGTACTCTTCATCTAGGGGCAGACGCCAGCACAAGTCCATAGACTCTTCGCCCGCTTGCATCAGCGCTTGCGCCAAGTCGTCCGAGGGAGAAAACAATCCGCTACGGATATGGCCTAGAGAAATCACACAAGCGCCTGTCAACGTCGCAATATCGATCACTGCATGAGGCTTGAAACGCTTAGCGTAGGTCAACGCGTCGCACAAAATCAAACGGCCTTCGG
>SYDB01000231.1 GCA_005786815.1 Burkholderiales bacterium | reverse complement strand
TGATATTTCCGTATATCCCAGGCTCTGGTGAATTGATGATTTTTTGCGCTGCCATGGCGGGTGCGGGTTTGGCATTTTTGTGGTTCAACACCCATCCGGCCCAAGTGTTCATGGGGGACGTGGGTGCCTTGGCACTAGGCGGCGCATTGGGCACGATCGCGGTGATCGTGCGCCAAGAAATTGTGCTGGCCATCATGGGTGGAATATTTGTGGTGGAAGCGCTGTCTGTGATGTTGCAGGTGGGCTACTACAAATACACCAAGAAAAAATACGGCGCAGGCCGACGCATTTTGAAGATGGCGCCTCTACACCACCATTTTGAAAAATCAGGTTGGACCGAAACCCAAGTGGTGGTGCGGTTTTGGATCATCACCATGCTCTTGTGCTTGGTGGGTATGTCTACTTTGAAATTAAGGTAAACATCCAATGCGCGCATTACAACAACTCTCTGTGCTTGTCTTGGGTCTAGGTGACTCAGGACTTGCCATGGTGCGTTGGTGCGCCCGTCATGGCGCAGATGTAGTGGTCGTAGACACGCGCGAACAACCGCCGCATCTTGCACAGCTAAAAGAAGAGCATCCCAGCGTGGTGTTCAAGCATGCGCCATTCGATGCGTCTTTGATAGAGGGGCAGCCAATTCGTGCTGTCTTCAAAAGCCCTGGTTTAACGCCCGAAGCGGTGGCACCCGTATGGCAAGCAGCAAAAGCAGCAGGTTTATGGGTGGGCACGGAACTCACCTTGTTTGCACAAGCTTTGGAAGAATTAAAAACAGATGCGCAATACGCACCACACGTCTTAGCGATTACGGGCACCAACGGCAAAACAACGGTCACTGGGTTGACCGGCCAATTGTTAGAGCGTGCTGGACTTCGTGTAGCAGTGGCGGGAAATATTGGTCCTACTTTGCTCGACACCTTGTCGGTTGTGATGGACCAAGAACAGTCTGAGTGGCCACAAGCGTGGGTGCTGGAGTTGTCAAGTTTCCAGCTCGATCAGGTAGACACATTTACACCCACTGCAGCGACTGTGCTGAACGTGACCCAAGACCATTTGGATTGGCATGGCGATATGCAAGCCTATGCACAAGCCAAAGCGCACATCTTTGGCCAACATGCTTGCATGGTGTTAAACCGAGACGACGCACAGGTGATAGCCATGCTACCTGCACCCGTTGTCAAAACCAAAGCAAGCAAACAAACCCCGCGTGAAGTGATGCGATTTGGCGCTGACATGCCCACGCAGCCTGGTGATTGGGGACTAGAGACTGTCAATGGCATGACTTGGTTGGTACGTATATTGGATACGGATGACACCAAAAAGTCACGCGTACCAAATGAATCTGATATGTATGTCCAGCGCCTATTGCCAGTAGATGCATTGCGTATCCGTGGGCGCCATAACGCACTCAATGCCATGGCGGCGTTGGCATTAGCGAGTACAACGGGTGCACCATTGGCTGCCATGTTGTATGCCTTGCGCGAATACCGTGGCGAACCCCATCGTGTATCGTCTATTGCCGTTTTGCAAGATGTTGAATACATCGACGACAGCAAAGGCACCAATGTGGGCGCTACTGTCGCAGCCATCAATAGCGTGGGGGCAGATCGTCGCATCGTGTTGGTATTGGGCGGCGAAGGCAAAGGGCAAGATTTCTCTCCATTGCGTGTACCCATTCAACAATTTGTCCGCTCTATCGTATTGATTGGAAAAGATGCAGCCGAATTGCGTCAGGTGTTGCAAAGGACAGGGGTGCCCATGCATGACGCTGCAAGCTTAGAAGACGCAGTCAAGCAGTGCCAACACTTAGCCCAGACGGGGGATGCCGTGTTGTTGTCGCCAGCTTGTGCAAGTTTCGATATGTTTAAAAACTATGTGCACCGCGGCGAAATATTCGCACAAGCGGTGCAAGGCTTGGCCCTCGATTTAGGGTTAGAGCTAGATGTCCATGGAGGCGTGCAGCTATGAACGGACTAATGGCACGCCTTCCGCTAGGTCTGCCTATGCGCTGGCTCCAAGCGATTCGTGCCATGCTTGGCGCACGACCTCAAGCTGAATTCGACGAATTACCCGTGCGTGTGCATGGAACTGAGTTCACCCGAACAACGGCTGCGCCCGTGCATGTCAAAGGCTTTGACCAACCTTTGGTGTGGGTCACATTTGGTTTGCTCATGTTTGGTTTGGTGATGGTGTATTCCGCTTCCATCGCATTGCCTGACAACCCGCGCACTGGCGGAAACTACTCATCCACCCATTTCTTATTTCGCCATACGATTTCTTTGATTGTGGCGTTCATTGCAGCAGTGATTGCTTTTCAAATTCCATTGAATACATGGGAGCGTATTGGTCCATGGGTATTTGTGGTGTCCATCGCGTTGCTGATCGTGGTGCTTATTCCCTATGTAGGCAAAACCATCAATGGCGCACGCCGTTGGATCAGTTTTGGTTTTATCAATTTCCAACCCTCTGAACTAGCGAAGTGGGGCGTGTTGTTGTATGCCGCCAATTACATGGTGCGCAAAATGGAAATCAAAGAGCAGTTCTTTGCAGCGGTGTTGCCTATGGCTGCTGCAGTGGCCGTTGTTGGGGGTTTATTGCTGGTAGAGCCAGATATGGGCGCATTCATGGTGATCGCCGTTATTGCGATGGGTATCTTGTTTTTGGGTGGCGTGAATGCTCGGATGTTCTTGGTGATGTCCTTCTTGATTGCCGGTGTGTTTGTTTTGATCATTGCTTCGTCTGAATGGCGACGCGAACGCATCTTTGCCTACCTCGATCCTTGGAGTGCCACCAATGCGATTGGCAAAGGCTATCAACTGACCCATTCTTTGATTGCGATTGGAAGAGGTGAAATATTTGGTGTGGGTTTAGGCGGCAGTGTCGAGAAATTACACTGGTTGCCTGAAGCGCACACTGACTTTCTATTAGCCGTGATTGGTGAAGAGTTTGGATTTGTTGGCTTGGTGGTGATCATCGGTTTGTTCATGTGGTTAACCCGCCGCATCATGTACATCGGTCGCCAAGCCATCGCGATGGACCGTGTATTCGCTGGTTTGGTGGCGCAAGGGGTTGGCATATGGGTCGGCTTTCAATCGTTCATCAATATCGGGGTGAATCTCGGTGCACTACCGACGAAAGGTTTGACCTTGCCATTGATGAGCTATGGTGGTTCGGCCATCTTGTTGAACTTGGTAGCGATTGCAGTGGTCTTGCGTGTGGACTTTGAAAACCGCGTGCTGATGCATGGGGGGCGGTTATGAAAACGGCGCTCATCATGGCTGGCGGAACAGGCGGTCATATTTTCCCCGGCTTGGCAGTGGCACATCGCTTGCGTGAGCGTGGTTGGAATGTGCACTGGTTGGGAGGCCCTGCGCCAAGCATGGAAAGTCAGTTGGTCCCGCCGCATGGGTTTGACTTCGAACAGATCCAGTTCTCGGGCGTTCGGGGTAAGGGGCTCATGACCTTATTCACCTTGCCTTTCACTTTGCTGCGTGCGTTTTGGCAAAGCGTGCAAGTGTTGCGCCGCATCAAACCCCACGTCGTATTGGGTATGGGTGGCTACATCAGCTTTCCTGCGGGCCTCATGGCTGCGCTGACTGGACACAAGCTAGTGGTGCATGAACAGAATTCTGTAGCAGGCATGGCTAACAAAGTGCTGGCCCTATTTGCGCAATCTGTATTGACAACTTTCCCAGATGTTTTGAAAAAAGCACAGTGGATTGGAAACCCATTGCGTGAAGCATTTGTCAAACAAGCGCGTCCAGCGGAGCGCTTAAGCAAGCGCCATGGACCTTTGCAGCTGTTGGTCGTGGGTGGGAGCTTAGGCGCACAAGCACTCAACGCAGTTGTGCCTCAGGCATTGGCTTTGATATCGGAATTTCGTCGTCCTGTAGTTATCCACCAAAGTGGTGCTAAGCAAATAGATGCATTGCGTACAGCGTATGAACAAGCAGATGTGCAAGCCACATTGACACCGTTTATTGAGGATACAGCCCAAGCTTTTGCCCATGCCGATGTGGTGATTGCGCGGGCTGGAGCAAGTACGGTCACAGAATTGGCGGCGATAGGTGTAGCGGCTATTTATGTGCCTTTCCCCTATGCGGTGGATGACCACCAAACTACCAATGCGAAATTTGTTGTCGATGCAGGAGGAGCTTGGCTCATGCCACAAGCTGAGCTCACAGCGCAGGGATTGGCAGATCTATTGCAAACACTCACACGCGAAAAATTAATCGCAGTTGCAGAAAAAGCTTACGCCATGCGTAAAACCGATGCCACAGAAAAAGCAGTGGCGATCTGTGAACAACTAGCAAGCCAAGGAGTGGTTGCATGAAGCATGCGATTCGCCATATCCATTTTGTAGGCATTGGTGGCTCTGGCATGAGTGGTATTGCAGAAGTGTTATTGAATTTAGGCTATGCCATCTCAGGCTCAGACGTGTCTGATAGCGCAGCATTGAAGCGCTTGGCGGGGTTGGGCATACGCACATATATCGGCCATGCTGTTGAGCACATTGCGGGTGCGGATGCTGTGGTGACGTCAACAGCCGTTCAAGCAGACAACCCAGAAGTTGTGGCCGCGCATGCGAAGTTAATACCTGTAGTGCCGCGCGCTGTCATGCTCGCAGAGTTGATGCGATTAAAGCAAGGCATTGCGATTGCAGGAACACACGGCAAAACCACCACCACCAGTTTGGTGGCGAGTGTTTTGGCAGAAGCTGGCTTAGACCCTACCTTTGTGATTGGTGGCCGCTTAAACAGTGCGGGTGCCAATGCGCAACTCGGTTCAGGGAATTACATCGTGGTGGAAGCGGATGAATCCGATGCATCATTTTTAAATTTGTTACCAGTCATGGCTGTAGTGACCAATATTGATGCAGACCATATGGACACTTATGGCCATGATTTCAATAATTTGAAAAAAGCCTTCATCGAGTTCTTGCACCGCATGCCTTTTTATGGCGCGGCGATTTTGTGTACCGATGATCCCGCCGTGCGCAGTATCTTGTCTGATGTCTCACGACCCATCACGAGTT
>SYDB01000230.1 GCA_005786815.1 Burkholderiales bacterium | reverse complement strand
CGAATCCCGCCACGCCGACCAATGAATACGAGGGTTAGTAGCAAAGTAAGTTACTAACCCTTTTTCATTTCATAAAAAGGTTCGACAGAAGAATATGGGCGATTACTCGAACATGGCGCGTTATTACGACGTCATCATGACTTCAGGCTACTACGATTACGCCAAAATTGTTGATAACTTAGTGCTACAAGATAGTGTTGAAAAAGTTTTAGAGATAGGTTGCGGTACGGGTTTGATTTTGGAAGAACTTACACAACGCAAATCTACCCTACAAATCTCTGGTATCGATTTAACTGCGCCCATGTTGGCTATTGCTCAAAAGCGCCTCAAGTCTTTTCATAACGTTGCCCTATCGCAGCAAGACGTTTGCAATTTGAATTTGCCTGTACTACATGACTTGGCCTTCTCTTATGGCGGTGTTTGGTACTTTGTCATTGATGGAGACAAAGAACCTTTTTTGGTGAGTCATATTGCTGACCATGCATCTAATGTGCAAGGCCTAGAAAAAATGGCGCAGCATATCGCGCCCCACGGCACTTTATTACTTGGCATTCAAGGACCGCACCACGACTACGAAACTGTCATTTCTAACGGGATGAAGTATTCGCAAAAAATAGACCCCACTGACATTGGATTTACCAAGCATTACTACCTTTCAGACGGCACGCAAAACTTGATGGCGCAAACGGTGAAATACAGAACGTATAGCTTTGACGAAGCTATAAAGATGTTGGCTACCTTTGGACTTACCTATGTTCCAGAAACATGTGACGACAAATTATTTTTGCGTTTCAGCAAGGCCTAATAGATATACACAATTGTCTACTTATGGATTCGAATAAAAGTGCTCTAGAAAAAAGAAAGAATGTGTATGTCTTCTAAGCCGCGTTTGTTTTTTGTTGGTGTCGGCAATATGGGTAACCCCATGGCGGTCAATCTCATCAAAGCCGGATATCCCACCACCGTATTCGATGTTTCGCAAGACAAAGCCGATAACTTGATCGCACTTGGCGCGCAGTGGGCTGAGAACTTGGCTACAGGTGCAAAAAATGCGGATGTGGTCATGTGCTCATTACCAGGCCCCAAGCAAGTGCGCGAAGTCATGTTGGGGGAGCAAGGCCTCATTGCCCATGTGAATGCGGGCGCGACCGTCATTGATACATCCACCAGTGCCGTTGATTTGGTCAAAGAACTCACGCAATTAACGCAGGCTAAAGGTGTTGATTTCTTGGAGGCCCCAGTTACCAATGCCGTGGACTTCGCAGTCCTTGGCCGGCTGTCTATTTTTGTGGGCGGTAAGCAAGCGTGTTTTGACAAGTGCAAGCCTTTGTTCGAAGTCATAGGCGAAAAAATATTCTTTGTAGGTGAACCAGGAAATGGCGCCACGATCAAACTACTTACCAATTTGCTGTGGTTTGTCAGCGCTGCAACGATTGGTGAAGGCTTGATGTTAGGCGCAAAAGCGGGTATTCCTTTAGAGACCGTTTGGGAGGCCATCAAATCGAGTGCAGGTAACAGCTGGGTCGCGCAACACGATGTACCCTCGATTTTTGCGGGCCACTATGACCCAAGCTTTTCATTGGCGCTGTGCGTGAAAGATCTCACGCTCATCAATGAAGTTGCGCAATCGCAAGGCTACGATTTAAAAATGGGCGGCTTGGCCAAATCTTTGTTTGAAGAAGCCATGCAAACCTATGGTCCCGAGGCCGGTGAATTACATGTAGTTCGTTTGCTAGAAGAGCGCGTGGGCCTGTTGCTGCGTCCTCCGTTAGGGCAAGTCATTTAAAACAGAAAATTAGTTTTGCAAAATACGCAATATGGCAAGTAACAAACAACAACAATTGATGTCCGAAGCCCATCTGCACATGCCGCAAGGTGTGGCTGAGAACTACCGCTATTGGGGCGACGAACAAACTGTTTTTGTAGAAAACGCCAAAGGCTGTGGCTTCACCGATTGCGACGGTAAAACCTATGTTGATTTCCGTTTAGGCTACGGCCCCATCATCTTGGGTTACCGCGATGCGCGGGTGGACCAAGCCGTGGTGGAGCAAATCACCCAGCGCGGAACCTTGACGGGATTTTCTACCGCCCTGGACATTGCGGTAGTCAAACAAATCAAAGCACTCTGCCCGCAAATCGACAAAGTCCGCTTTGCCAATTCCGGTACAGAGGCGGTGATGGGTGCGATACGCACTGCACGCGGCTACACACAACGCGATCGCGTAGCGATCGTGGAAGGCTCTTTCCACGGTCTGTTCGACGAAATGATGTGGAAGGCTGACATTGAAGCGTGGGACCCCAACAGCAAACTCGCGCCACGCGTCATTCCGTTTGGTGTCGGCGTGCCTGAACGTGCACGCGCATTGCTAGATATTTTTAGGCTCAATGATTTTGCAGGGTTAGAAGAACTATTCGCTACCAAACACGAACAACTTGCTTGTGTGGTTCTTGAGCCCATCATCGGCAATGCAGGCAGTATTTCAGCAACACCTGCGTGGCTTCAACGCTTGCGTGATTTGTGTACCGAGCACGGCACCATGCTCATCATCGATGAAGTTAAAACAGGTTTTAGGGTTGCCAAAGGTGGCGCGCAATCGCTCTACGGCATCTATGCAGACCTCACCAGTTACGCCAAAGCCATGGGTAATGGTTACCCCGTAGCGGCTTTTGGTGGGCGTGCTGCGGTGATGGACAAAGTGGGTTCGCATGCTGGGGGCGTCGTGCATGGCGGCACATACACGGCCAACTTGGTTGGACTAAGCGCTGCCCATGCCACTTTAGACATATTGACCAACACAGCTGCACTCCAAACGATTGATAGGGTCGGCGAACGTATTCAAGCGCTATTAGGACGCGTCTTTAGTCACGCAGGGGTAGAGCATGCTTTTGCAGGGCCGCCAGCGATGTTTGGCAT
>SYDB01000229.1 GCA_005786815.1 Burkholderiales bacterium | reverse complement strand
GCCAACTGCCTCGCTCGATCGGGTGATTGGCCGCAACATTGACCCATGGTTAGTGGGCGGTGCAACGCCGACGGGTCCTGCCACCTTGCTGCGACGTTTGCAAAATGAAATGCAAATGTTGCTCTATACCCATGAGGTCAATGGGAACCGCGGTCTAGCCATCAACTCTTTGTGGTGGCATGGTGCTGGCGCCTTGCCTAGTAGTGCGAAAACTAGTCTTTCGAAAGAAAACCCAACGAACTTGCCACGACCCTCAATGCTACAAACTTTCAATGAAGTGCATCTACAGGCTATTTCAGATTTGCGCAACGCTTCTTTGCAACAAGACTGGCAAGGATGGATGCAAGCTTGGACCTTGTTAGACCAAACCCTTTTTGCTGATTTACTAAAACGCGTCCAACAAGGCGAAACCATGCAGGTGGTGTTGTGCGGTGAGTATGAGCGACATGTTTATGAAACGCGTCCTGCTTCTGCTTGGAGCAGGGTGCAAGCTATCGTAGGTTGGCAAGACCTTTGGCAATCCAATGCGCTTTTACAAAGCATTGCAAAGCGATTTGGCGCTACGGCATTACACGAACGTTTAGTCGTTCCACCCAGATCTGAGGACATGTGATGCAATTTATTTACCGCGAGGTGGCGCCTCGCAGTGTTTGGGTTTTAGAACAAGCTGGCGTACACCCTTTACTGGCCCGCTTGTATGCGGCGCGCGGTATCCATGAAGCACACCAACTCGACACATCTCTCGCGCAACTTCTGCCACCTAGCGGTTTGAAAGGTATTGCACAGGCCGCTGAGTTACTGACAGACGTAATTGCAGCCAACAAGAAACTCTGCATCGTTGCTGATTACGACTGCGACGGCGCCACTGCATGCGCAGTGGCGCTAAGAGGCTTGCGTATGTTGGGTGCGCAACAGGTGTCTTACATCGTGCCTGACCGCGTGGTCGACGGCTATGGCTTAACGCCCCCAATCGCTGAACGCGTTAAAGCCAGTGGTGCGGACGTGTTGATCACAGTGGACAACGGCATTGCTAGCGTAGCGGGTGTCGCAACTGCCAAAGCACTGGGTCTAAAAGTGTTGGTGACAGACCACCATTTGCCAGCCGCTGTATTGCCCGATGCCGATGCCATCGTCAATCCCAACCAACCGGGTTGCACGTTCGAGAGTAAAGCCTTAGCAGGCGTGGGTGTGATGTTCTATGTATTGCTAGCATTGCGTGCACTGCAACGCACGCGTGGTGTATGGGACGCGCAATCGCAACCCAAACTCGACAGCCTCTTGCCTTTGGTGGCTTTGGGTACGGTGGCTGATGTTGTCAAACTCGACGCCAATAACCGCCGTTTGGTCGCACAAGGATTAGGTCGCATTCGCAAAGGCGTTATGCCTGCTGGTATGTCAGCTTTGTTTGTGGCAGCAGGTCGCACGAGCGCGCAGTGCACGGCGCGAGATTTTGGTTTTGCATTAGGGCCGCGTATTAATGCTGCGGGGCGTTTGGCGGATATGACTTTGGGGATTGAATGCCTTTGCACTGACGACCTTGCGCGTGCCGCGGAATTGGCGACCGCCCTAGACCGCATCAATCGCGAACGTCGTGTCATCGAAGGTGATATGCGTGACCAAGCCTTGGCTATTGCCCAAGACATGCTCGATCCAGACGAACTGCCACCTCCTGCCTTGTGCGTGTTTGACCCAGAGTTTCACGAAGGCGTGGTGGGTATCGTGGCGGCGAAGTTGAAAGATTTGCACCACCGTCCGACTTTTGTTTTTGCGCCTAGCCAAGCCAATGGCAAATCGCATGAACTCAAAGGTTCAGGTCGATCGATTCCTGGTTTTCATTTGCGCGACGCTTTGGACTTGGTGGTCAAACGGCATCCCGGCGTGTTGTTGCGATTTGGTGGTCACGCCATGGCCGCGGGTTGTACGTTAGAAGAAGAGCAACTGGGGCTTTTTGAAGAAGCCTTGCAACAGGTGGCACAAGAATGGTTGGACGAGGCTACCTTGCAGCGCCGTTTGCAAACCGATGGCCCGTTGCCTCCTGAGTTTCGGCGTCCCGATATGGCGGATGTTCTGGCGCAAGAAGTGTGGGGGCAAGGTTTTGCAGCACCGACTTTTAGTGAAAACATCGAAGTCTTAGGCCAACGTTTGGTCGCCGAAAAACATTTGTCATTGAAGTTGCGCCACCATGGTCAACCCGTCGACGGCATATGGTTCGGACGTGTAGAACCTTTGCCACCGCTGGCGCATTTGGCTTACCGCATAGAGACGGACGCATGGCAAGGCACCAAACGTGTGCGTTTTGTGGTGGAAGGCATGGCTGATTAGCAATGGCAACGCAACGCAAAAATAATTTACCCGAGGTGAATTTTTCGGATTACGGAGATGTGCGCTATCTGCATTTAGGCACGCCATGGGTGCAAGGCTCGATGAAGATCAACAAACCCTTTGAGATCCATCTGGAATATGTGCAACGCATGATGGGCTGGTTGCTGTTTGCGGATCTCGATGAGGTGGGAAGCTTGCATGCGATGCAACTCGGACTCGGTGCTGCGTCATTGACGAAGTTCTGTCACAAACATTTGCGCATGCAGACCACGGCGATTGAATTGAACCCACAAGTCATAGCGGCATGCAGGTTGTGGTTTAAGTTGCCAGACGACACCGCTAAGTTAAAGGTAGTGTTGGGTGACGCCGCTGAAGTAGCAGGACACGACCACTGGCGCGGAAAAATTGATGCCTTGCACGTGGACTTGTACGATCAAGATGCAGCGTGTCCAGTTTTAGACAGCGAAGTGTTTTATGCAGATTGCAGAAAACTGCTGACCGACAACGGATGCATGACGGTCAATTTATTTGGACGCAGTTCAAGCTTCGAGAGCAGTGTGCAAAAAATTGCGAATGCGTTTGGTAAAGACGCCTTGTGGGCGTTTAGACCCACCAAAGAGGGCAACACTATTTTGATGGCTTTAAGCACTGCACGGTCATTAGACCGCGACGCTTTGTTGTCGCAAGCACAAGCGATTCAAAAGCAATGGCCATTACCAGCAACAAAATGGTTAAAAGTGTTGGCGCCTGTTGCTTTGACATAAACAGGCCTTGATCACCCATCAGCCAAGGGTTAACCCGCAACGCTTATGCGACATAGGTAGGTGAAACCCACATCCCTATTGTTTGAGTGAGGGGTCACAATCTGCGCCACTTAGGTATTTTGTTTAAGGAGATGACATGATCAAAAGTCAAAAAGACTTTTTCTCTGGACTGATGTTTGCCATCATCGGTGGCGGATTTGCATGGGGTGCGACCAATTACTCAATTGGAACGGGCGCTCGTATGGGGCCAGGTTACTTTCCGTTGTTGTTGGGAATTTTGCTAGCCGTTCTTGGATGTTTTACTGTTTTTTACTCTTTGATTGAGCATACGGAAGATGGTGACAAGATTGGCTCTTTTGCTTGGCGACCTATTATTTACATATTAGGTGCTAATGTTATTTTTGGTATTTTGTTAGCCGGCTTGCCTAGTTTGGGGCTGCCGCCCATGGGGCTGATTATTGCAATTTATGCGCTAACCATCATTGCCAGCAAAGCGGGTGATGTTTTCAAATTTAAAGAAGTGCTTATGCTTGCTACTTTCTTGGCTGTTCTCAGCTATCTTGCATTCATTAAGTTACTGAGCTTGCAGATGCCAGTTTGGCCTACTTTCTTTACTGGTTAAGCAGGGAGACATAAAACATGGAATTACTCAATAATCTCGCATTAGGATTTGGTGTGGCCGTCACGCCTATCAACCTGATGTACTGTTTTATTGGCTGTATTTTGGGTACTTTGATCGGTGTATTACCCGGAATTGGCCCTGTTGCAACGATTGCTATGTTGTTGCCAGCAACCTATGCATTACCTCCAGTATCAGCACTGATCATGTTGGCTGGTATTTACTACGGTGCCCAGTATGGGGGTTCGACTACTGCCATTTTGGTGAACTTGCCAGGTGAGTCGTCCTCGGTGGTCACCACCATTGACGGCTACCAAATGGCACGCAAAGGTCGAGCGGGTCCCGCACTGGCTGCTGCTGGTTTGGGTTCATTCTTTGCCGGAACCATAGGAACATTGATATTGGCTTCATTTGCGCCACCTTTGACTGAGCTTGCCTTCAAGTTTGGCCCTGCTGAGTATTTTTCGCTCATGGTTCTTGGATTAGTGGGAGCTGTCGTATTGGCCTCCGGCTCTCTGCTGAAAGCTGTAGCGATGATCATATTGGGCCTTCTCTTGGGGCTAGTTGGCACGGACGTGAACTCCGGCGTCGCTCGTTATAGTTTTGACATTCCTGAGCTGACAGACGGCGTTGGTTTTGTCGTAGTGGCAATGGGTGTGTTTGGTTATGGAGAGATCATTTCTAACCTATCTCGACCTGAAGATGAGCGCGAAGTTTTTACTGCCAAGGTGGAGGGTTTGTTCCCCACCATGGAGGACCTTAAAAACATGTTGCCTGCTGTTATTCGTGGGACTGCTTTGGGTTCATTGCTAGGCGTCTTGCCAGGAGGCGGCGCATTACTCGCTGCCTTTGCTGCTTACACCCTTGAAAAGAAAACCAATTTGCGTCCTGGCGAAGTGCCTTTTGGCCAAGGCAATATCCGTGGGGTGGCTGCACCTGAAGCTGCAAATAATGCAGGTGCACAAACTTCTTTTATTCCTTTACTGACTTTAGGTATTCCACCCAATGCTGTGATGGCATTGATGGTTGGTGCGATGACAATTCACAACATCCAGCCTGGCCCCCAGGTGATGACGAGCAACCCGCAATTATTTTGGGGCCTGATTGCATCTATGTGGATTGGTAATTTGATGCTGGTTATTCTTAACCTTCCGCTCATTGGCATGTGGATCAAGCTCTTGACGGTCCCCTATCGATTTTTGTTTCCGGCCATCGTATTATTTTGTGCCATTGGTGTTTACTCCACTAACAACAATACGTTTGACATTTGGATGGTCGCGGCCTTCGGTTTTGTTGGTTATGTTTTCCTAAAACTTGGCGTAGAACCGGCCCCGTTGCTGCTAGGCTTTATTTTGGGCCCCATGATGGAAGAAAATTTGCGGCGTGCGCTATTGCTTTCACGTGGTGACTGGTTTGTGTTTGCGACCCGACCCTTGTCTGCTAGTTTGTTAGGGGCCGCATTG
>SYDB01000228.1 GCA_005786815.1 Burkholderiales bacterium | reverse complement strand
GATGACTTTACAGTTGCGGCAAATTTTTTTGACCGAAGCCGAAACTTTCATTTCACTCTCCTAAAACCCGTTGTGCCTAGATTTAACCAAGCGTTGTTTTAAAACTTGCTTTCTTTAGCAACGAATCATATTGCTGGCTCATCATGTAATTTTGCACTTGGGACATGAAATCCATAGTGACCACCACAATAATGAGTAGCGATGTGCCGCCGAAATAGAAAGGTACGTTGTATTTCAAAATCATAAATTCTGGCAACAAGCACACAAAGGTGATGTAGATTGCGCCGACTAAGGTCAAGCGCACCAGAATCTTGTCAATGTATTTAGCGGTTTGGTCGCCTGGGCGAATACCGGGCACAAACGCACCACTTTTCTTGAGGTTGTCTGCCGTCTCGCGACTATTGAAAACCAAAGCGGTGTAGAAGAAACAGAAAAACACAATCGCCGTTGCGTACAGCATGACATACACAGGCTGACCAGGTGCTAATGCAGCAGAAATGTCTTTCAGCCATAGCATGCTGTCGCCTGAACTAAACCAGCTCACTACAGTGGCGGGTAACAAAATGATGGAAGACGCAAAGATGGGAGGAATAACACCCGCCATATTAAGCTTCAAAGGCAAGTGAGATGACTGACCGCCATACACTTTGTTTCCAACTTGTCTGCGTGCGTAGTTCACCAAAATTTTGCGCTGTCCGCGCTCAATGAACACCACAAAGTAAGTGACACCAGCAACGACCACTACGATCAAGATGGCAGCAATGATGCTCATCGCGCCAGTGCGCACCAACTCCAACAGGCCGCCAATAGAACCTGGCAAGCCTGCAGCAATGCCAGCGAAGATGAGAATAGAAATACCGTTACCTAAACCACGCTCTGTGATTTGCTCGCCAAGCCACATCAAGAACATCGTGCCTGCAGTGAGCGTGAGCATGGCAGTCAAACGGAATGCCATTCCGGGTTGGTTAACCAACCCAGCAGAAGCTTCCAAAGCAATAGCGATACCCATAGACTGGAACAAGGCCAAACCTAGAGTGCCGTAGCGAGTGAATTGGGTGATTTTGCGGCGGCCGGCTTCGCCTTCTTTTTTCAACTGCTCCAGCGACGGCAATACGTAGGTGAGCAATTGCATGATGATGGACGCAGAGATGTAGGGCATGATTCCCAACGCAAAAACTGTGAAGCGGGACAAAGCACCGCCAGAGAACATATTGAACAAACTCAAAATGCCGCCTTGCTGGCCTTTGAAGAGTTGTTGCAACTGGTTCGGGTCAATTCCAGGAACAGGAATGTGCGCGCCCACGCGATAAACCACCAAAGCCAACAGCAAAAAGACGAGACGGCGACGCAGGTCACCGAACTTGTCGTTGTTGCCGATGGATGAGGTAGCCACGCGCTTAGTCTCTGCTAATAATTAGTTAACCGAACCGCCAGCGGCTTCGATCGCTGCTTTGGCAGCTGCAGTGGCGCCAATGCCATTGAGCTTGACTGCTTTTTTGATTTCGCCAGTTTTGATGACCTTGACGACTTTGGCAATTGATGCGACCAATCCAGCTGTCTTCAAAGTCAAGATGTTGACTTCGGCTTCGCCAAGTTGCTCCAAAGCTGCCAATGTGACTTCAGCGTTGTACTTCAAGGTTGTGGACTTGAAACCACGCTTAGGCAAGCGGCGTTGCAAAGGCATTTGACCGCCTTCGAAACCGACTTTGTGGTAGCCGCCTGCACGTGATTTTTGGCCTTTGTGGCCACGGCCGGCAGTTTTGCCTAAGCCTGAACCAATACCGCGGCCGACGCGACGCTTGGCGTGTTTTGCACCAGGTGCATGTTGGATGTCATTGAGTTCCATAGCGGACCTTTAGAGGACTTTGACCAGATAACTGATCTTGTTGATCATGCCGCGCACAGCGGGCGTGTCTTGCAACTCACTCACAGAGTTGAGCTTGCGCAGGCCCAAGCCACGGACAGTGGCGCGGTGCGATTCTTTGGTACCAATGGGGCTACGCACCAATTGGACTTTGACGGTTTGTTGTGCAGATGTGCTCATCGAATGCTCCGATATCAGGCGAAGATGTCTTCGACGTTCTTGCCACGCTTGGCAGCTACTTCAGAAGCCGTGGTGGAATTTTTCAATGCGTCCAACGTGGCGCGAACCATGTTGTAGGGATTGGAGGTGCCATGGCTTTTAGCCACGATGTCGGTGATACCCATCACTTCGAACACTGCGCGCATGGGACCGCCTGCAATGATGCCGGTACCCTTAGGTGCGGGGATCATCATCACGTTTGCGGCGCCATGGCGACCGTGCACGGTGTGGTGGATCGTGCCGTTCTTCAAAGACACTTTCATCATGTTGCGGCGGGCTTCTTCCATCGCCTTTTGCACGGCAGCAGGCACTTCTTTTGATTTGCCCTTGCCCATGCCAACGCGGCCGTCGTTGTCGCCAACGACTGTCAACGCGGCGAAGCCGAGAATACGTCCACCCTTCACCACTTTGGTGACGCGGTTGACCGCGATCATTTTTTCCTTCAGGCCGTCTTCTGGTCCGTCGGTTTTGGTGTTTGCCTGTAATTTAGCCATGTGTGTTTTCCAATTCTTGTTCGATCAGAACTGCAAGCCTGCTTCGCGGGCTGCGTCGGCCAAAGCCTTTACGCGGCCGTGGTAGGCGAAGCCAGCACGGTCAAACGCTACTTTTTCAACGCCTGCGGCTTTTGCTTTTTCAGCAATGCGCTTGCCAATGACTTGCGCGGCATTGACGTTGCCGCCTTTGCCAGTTGCACCCAATGACTTGCGAACGTCTGCTTCTGCGGTTGAAGCCGCAGCAATAATTTTGGTACCACAGCCAGAAATCACGCTGGCGTAAATGTGAAGATTGGTGCGGCTGACAGTCAAACGCGCTACGCCTTGGTTGGCGATACGGATACGGGTTTGACGCGCTCTGCGCAGTCGCTGCTCTTTTTTGTTCAACATCTTGCAGCTCCTTATTTCTTCTTAGTCTCTTTGATCGTGATCTTTTCATCCGAATAACGGATGCCCTTGCCTTTGTAAGGCTCTGGGGGACGGATCGCACGGATCTCAGCGGCTACTTGGCCTACGCGTTGGCGGTCAGCACCTTTGATGATGATTTCGGTAGGCGCTGGTGTTTCGACCTTGATACCGGCAGGCATTTGTTTGTCAACCGCGTGTGAATAGCCAACCGAAAGGTTGAGCTTGGCACCACTGGCTTGGGCTTTGTAACCCACGCCGACCAAAGTCAACTTCTTCTC
>SYDB01000227.1 GCA_005786815.1 Burkholderiales bacterium | reverse complement strand
GTAAGCACCAATTTAAAGCAAATTAGACGCCGTCTGTATGGCATGCACCTTGCTGAAATGGTTGTAACCATTTTTATCAAGGACTTTCTATGCCAAAAGATCTGACCAGTTTGCCTCAAAAACGTGCATCTACGCATGACGCTTACAACGCTGACAAACCTTTGATGTTGCATTGCGCATGTGGACAAGCCCACAGCCCGCAAGAACACCATACGCAAGCTGCTTTGAGCGTTGAGGACTCTTCGCGCAAATTTATGGAAGCCGCATTTGTCAAAGCTCTCTTTCCTGTTGACTCTGTTCGTAGAAATTTCCTTAGAGCAGTTGGCGCGAACACTGCCAGAGCTGCGATTGCTTCCATGATGCCTTTGGGTGCTTTGGAAGCCATGGCACAAGACAAAGGCTCGCTCGAAAAGAAGGACTTGAAAATAGGCTTCATCGCCATCACCTGTGCCAGCCCTTTGATCATGGCGGACCCACTAGGTTTTTATCGCAAAGAGGGTTTGAACGTTCAACTCAACAAAACAGCCGGTTGGGCATTGATTCGCGACAAGATGATTAACAAAGAGCATGATGCGAGTCACTTTTTGTCACCTATGCCTATTGCCATGACGATGGGTTTAGGTAGCAACCAAGTGGGTATGAATGTGGCAAGCATTCAAAACACAAACGGCCAAGCGATTACCTTGCACGTCAAACACAAGGACAAGCGAGACCCCAAACAATGGAAAGGGTTTAAGTTCGCTGTTCCCTTTGAGTACAGCATGCATAACTTCCTATTGCGCTACTACTTAGCAGAAAACGGTGTGAATCCAGATACCGACGTGCAAATTCGAGTCACACCACCTCCTGAAATGGTGGCCAACTTACGTGCAGGAAATATTGACGGATTCTTAGGCCCAGATCCGTTTAACCAACGTGCTGTCTACGACGAAGTAGGTTTTATCCACATCCTTTCTAAAGAAATTTGGGACGGACACCCCTGCTGTGCTTTTGGCGTGAGCGATGAATTCATCAAACAAAACCCAAATACCTTTGCGGCGCTTTACCGCGCCATCTTGACAGCTAGTTATATGGCGAGTCAGGCCAAAGACCGCGAATTGATAGCCAAAATCATTGCGCCTACTCAGTATCTGAACCAACCTGAAACGGTTTTGGCACAAGTATTAACAGGCAAATTTGCCGACGGTTTAGGTGGAATCAAAAACGTACCTGACCGTGCCAACTTTGACCCCGTTCCATGGCAGAGCATGGCCGTGTGGATGTTGACACAGATGAAGCGATGGGGATACATCAAAGGCGATGTGAACTACAAGCAGATCGCAGAAAAAGTATTTTTATTGACGGACGCCAAAAAACACATGGCCGAAGCCGGCTTCAAACCGCCCGAGGGTGCGTATAAGAAGTTCAAAGTCATGGGCAAAGAGTTTGACCCCGCCAAGCCGGATGACTACATCAAGAGCTTTGCCATCAACAAGATGTCTTAAACCATATGAAATCTTTGCAACTCAAGGCAGGCATCGTTTCATTGGTGGTGTTCACAGTGTTTATGTTGATGTGGCATATCGCCACATTGCCAACTAAAACAACTGCCGTCAACGTATTGGGGATGACGGCCGAGCAGATCGAGTACCAAAAAATGATGGGCAAAGACGTGGGGAGTCAAAAAACCACGGGCTTTCCAACGCCTGCGCAAATGCTCAGCACATTTACGCACCAACTGGCGGACCCTTTTTATGACAACGGGCCTAATGACAAAGGGATTGCCATTCAATTAGGGCACTCATTAGTTCGGGTAGCACTTGGCTTCTTGCTCGCCTGTGTAATGGCAGTACCTTTTGGATTTGTCATTGGCATGAGCCCGCTTTTATACAAAGCTTGTGATCCATTCATACAAATACTCAAACCCATCAGCCCTTTGGCTTGGATGCCCTTGGCGCTCTACACCATTAAGGATTCCTCTATCTCGGGCGTATTTGTCATCTTCATTTGCTCGGTATGGCCGATGCTCTTGAACACCGCATTTGGCGTATCAACTGTTAAGCGTGAATGGCTGAATGTGGCTAAGACGCTAGAGGTGAGCCCTTTACGCAAAGCATTTTTAGTGATCTTGCCCGCAGCCGCACCCACGATAGTGACGGGAATGCGCATCAGCATGGGCATTGCGTGGCTAGTCATCGTGGCAGCTGAAATGCTGGTGGGCGGCACGGGTATTGGTTACTTTGTATGGAATGAATGGAACAACCTGTCCCTGACCAATGTGATCTTTGCAATTGTTCTGATTGGCTTAGTCGGCATGCTGCTGGATTTGATGTTTGCGAAATTTCAGAGATGGGTGACTTATGTCGAATAAATTTCTTACAGTCGAGGGGTTATCTAAATCATTCAACCCCAGCAAACCCGTTTTTGCAGATGTCGATTTTGAAATTGCCCGTGGTGAATTTGTTTGCATCATTGGGCATTCAGGTTGTGGCAAAACCACTATTTTGAATGTGCTGGCTGGCTTAGACGATGCGTCATCGGGCGTAGTCATCATGGATGGACGCGAGGTGGTTGGCCCAAGCTTGGAGCGCGGTGTTGTTTTTCAAAGTCACGCGTTAATGCCTTGGTTATCGGTGCGCAGCAATATTGCATTTGCAGTGCAATCAAAGTGGGCAGAATGGTCCAAAGCAGAAGTGACTGCGCAAGTTGAAAAGTTTGTGGGCATGGTGGGTTTGTCGCACGCCATTGAAAAAAAGCCGTCTGAATTGTCAGGCGGCATGAAGCAACGCGTGGGCATTGCGCGCGCCTTCGCTATACAACCCAAGATGCTTTTGCTGGACGAGCCGTTTGGTGCGCTAGACGCTTTGACCCGCGGCACCATTCAAGACGAATTGATCCAAATCGTTAAAGCGACGCAACAAACCGTCTTCATGATCACCCACGATGTAGACGAAGCTATTTTGTTAGCAGACAAAATTATTTTGATGCGCAACGCTACAGAAAACGAAACTGGCTACACCCCAGGGGGCATTGCTGAAGTGGTGATCAACCCCCTACCCGCTGAGCGCAAACGCGCAGACTTGCACCATTTAGATGGCTATTACGACTTAAGAAACCACATTGTGGATTTCTTAGTCGGCCATGGACTTTCAATTTCACACTAAACAGGAGTTTTTATGAACCGACTAGCCGTTACTGAAAAAATCATTTCCACCAAGGTCTCCAAAGGCCTTAAGTGGGAAGACATTTCCAAAAAGGTAGGCCATTCCAAAGAATGGACGACTGCTCTATGCCTTGGTCAAATGACCGCAACACCAGCGCAAGCAAAAATCATTGGAAAGATTTTTGGCTTGACTGCTGAAGAACAAAATTGGTTGTCTGTAGTTCCTTACAAGGGCTCTCTACCCACACAAGTTCCTACCGATCCATTGATTTACCGTTGGTATGAAATCGTCAGTGTGTATGGCACCACCATCAAAGAGCTGATTCACGAAGAGTTTGGCGACGGCATCATGAGTGCAATCGATTTCAGCATGGACATAGTGCGTGAACCAGACCCCAAAGGCGATCGCGTCAATGTGGTTTTGTCAGGCAAATTCTTGCCTTACAAAACTTATTGATCAAAGTACTTAGAAATTTCAGGATCGAACTTTCCATCGATCAACACAAACAGCATGCGGCACATCTTTCCGGAGCGATTGGCCCAAGCATGGTTGGTACCGCGCTCTACAAGGAAGTCACCAGTTTTCAACAAGACTTCTTCGTTGTCGAGCACGATGGTGATCTCGCCTTCTAATACCAAGGCATAGTCAACCGACTCGGTGCGGTGCATAAAGGGGTGTTTTGCACCACCCTTTTTGTTGGTCGATGCGGTGTCGGTTCCCAAAGCACCCCAAGCTATTTTGGTGTCCTGGGTATCTATTTTTTCTAGCCACTCTCCCTCTGGTCCAAACTCGATGATGCGCACCACGGTTCCATTTTTAGGGGGCTCGAGTTTCAAAGGGCGAGAAGTCGGATCTGGCTCGTTTCCAACGAATGCAGGGGTTTGGTCCGTCATCCATAACTGCGTCAGGTGGTACCCCACTCTTTTAGGGTTGGTATGAACCGACGGTGCCAGTTGGTCTTCTGTGAAGATCGATCGACCTTGTGCATCATGTCCTGTGACGACACGCCGAATATATTTTCTAGGTTGTTGCTCGCTCATTTTTTTGCTCCGAATATGTATGACTCCACAGATGATTTTGACACGCATTAACATCGCAACGTGACAACAAATTACTCGCTCGTTTCTGAAGCCCAATGTGAAACTGGGGAGAGTCCCGTCTGGGTTGCAGAGGAATCCGCTTTGTATTGGCTAGATATTCCTGTTGGCAAGATCTATCGCTGGCACGCCTCTTCTGATGTACTGAGCCAATGGCAATTGCCAGAAATGGTGGGCTCGATGGCCATGTGCACCCATGGCGGATGGATAGTCGCCATGGAGACGGGGATCTACCATGTGCAACTCAATCCCCATGGTGCTTGCACGCATACAAAACTCGCGGATGTAGAACATCCGATACAACCCATGCGCTTCAACGATGGACGCTGCGACAGGCAAGGCAGATTTTTATCGGGCACTATGTTCAACGATACCAAGGCGGGTAAGAACGTTGGGTCTTTGTACCAATTTGGAAACGGCCATCAACTGACTCGCTTGATGGACGATTTGATTGTTCCTAACGGACTTGCCTTCAGCCCAGATGGGCGCACCATGTATTTGGCAGATACGTATACGAGTCGACAAACCGTATGGGCGTTTGATTACGACGTGGATACAGGAACGCCGCACAAGCAACGTGTATTTGTGGACATGCAACAGCATCTTGGCCGCCCAGATGGTGCGGCAATAGACGCAGATGGTTGCTACTGGGTTTGCGCGACCGATGCAGGCTTGGTGTCGCGTTTCACACCAGAGGGCAAGTTAGACCAATCACTTGCAGTGCCGACCGCTAAACCTGCCATGTGTGCATTCGGTGGGGACAACCTAGACACCTTGTTCGTGACCTCACTGCGTCGCGCGGGCATTAGTGCAGAAGAAGATCCTTATGCAGGCAGAGTTTTCGCCTTGCAACCCGGCGTGAAAGGTTTGGCAGAACCTATGTTTAAGAATACGCCTACTGCGTAATAGACGCGTGTATCAAGTTACTAACTTGATCCAAACGTATCGAATGCCAAGGATCTGGCACACGCGCATTGGTGATGTAGGCAAATGACAAACCACTTTGCGGATCAGCCCAGCAATAACTGGTGCCGACACCGCCATGGCCAAAGGTATCAGGCTTGGCCAAAGAACCTAAACCGCGAATACCGATGGTGGTTCCCCGCAAATGCGGACCTAAACCACGGTGCATGGGGATGCCCATGAATTCGTCTACACGGTCTGCAGTGTAGTTTTGGATGGCATATGCCAACGTTCTAGGTGACACCAAGCGCACACCATTGAGCGTGCCACCTTGCAACATCATTTGATACAGAGCCACCATACCGCGTGCAGTGCCATAAGCACCGCCACCAGGTACACCGGCCTCTTGCCATACCCTGTCAGTGCTTTCAGAACGCAAACGCAATCCGTTTGGCGACTTGGCATCGGGCTCGTAGAGAAACGCCATGCGCGAGGTTTGAGATGTTGGTAAGCCAACAAACAAATCGTTGGCCAAACCAAGAGGCTCCAACACTTCAGAACGTATAACGTCTCTGAAGTCTTTGCCTGTGACGGCTTCCACCACCATCGCCAATACCCAGTGGGCGCTGAGTCCGTGGTAGCTGATGCGAGAACCAGGTATCCATTGCAAATTGAAATCGCATACCGCTTGTCGCACTCTGGCGTGGTCGTTCCATGTGGCGCTGGGTACATCGCCATCTGGAAACCCGCCTTGGTGGGTGATCACTTGAAACAAAGTGATGGCTTCTTTACCGTTTTTTGCAAACTCGGGCAGATAGTCGGTGACACGATCGGTGAAACGCAATTTGCCTTGCTCATGTAACTTCCAGAGCAGTGTTGCCATGATGATTTTGGTATTGGAATACAACAACCACACAGATTGGTTGTCAGCCGATACTGCATGTGTATCGGCTTCATGGCCTTGGCCAATACGGGCTTGTCCAAAACTTTGCTCCCACACCAAACTGCCTTGGTAGGCCAGTGCAATTTGTGCGCCTGGGTAACGTTTATCGTGAATGTGTGTATGGATCAGCTCACCTAAACGCGACATAGCGTCCGCTTGGATGGGCGCGGTTGAGATGGGTGCTGAAGGCAAGGGGTAAGTCATGGGATGTACAAACCTAGATATTAAAAAATTGAATCAGGAATGTAGCGCAAACCAAAAGATATCCACCGCGTGTTTGTGATGCCATTTAATTGCTGGCCAATCGTGGTGTCAATTTGTAACAGGTTAGGTATCAAGGTGTAGCGCCCTCCTGTTTGCCAATAAGGCTTAGCTTTGTTGTCGCCAAAAGATTCGGCGATGAAAATGAAGCGACTGCTGGTTTGAATTTCGGCACCAAAGCCATAGGTCATACGGTTTTCATTTTTGGCTTTATCGCGCAGCCAACCAAGGTTGGTGTGATAAATGACTTTGTCATTCAAAGTAGATACAGACAAAGGAATATAGGCATAGGTATTGCCCAAACTATTAGGGCCAGCAGTGGTACTTGGGTGGTTTATTTGACCCACCGCCAAGCCCCAACCATAACCATTGGTTGTCAACTCTCGAAACAAAGATTTGCCTTGCAAGACGTAGTCATTGCTTGCAACTTCACCTGTGTTTTTAGTATGCCCACCACCAGCAGTGATTTCAAAATTGCCAGTGGGGTTGCAAGCAGGAAGCGCCCATTTTTCATTGCTGTCTTTGTAAATACGCACCCAACTCTCTACTTGGCAGCTCCCTGCAGTTGTCAATCGCGCATCGTCTGTCATAAAGGGGCGGGCCGCAAAAGATGATGCGCTAATAAGTAGCGCCAGGCAAAAAATAATATGTCGCATTATGAAATTTACTAATGAACTTTCTACTTAATCATGCCAAGATGGTGTGACAAGTTGATTACTTGAATCCGATTTTCGTATGATCGCCCGAGAACAAATCCACCAAAGGCCAAGACATGACCTCAACCCTTCGCGTTAGCCAAAACAAACTTGAAAAATTTATTTACGAAGCTTTTCTCAAAACAGGACTGCCCGAAGCGGATGCACGCACCATGGGTGCATTGATGGCCGAGGCTGATTTACAAGGTTCCGATGGCCATGGCGTGATCCGCATGGTGCCCTACATCACCCGATTCAAAGGTGGCGGCGTCAACCTCACACCCAATATCCGCGTGGTCAAAGAAAAAGCTGCGATGGCTTTGATAGATGGCGATAACGGCATGGGCCATTTGGTGATGAAGCAAGCGACCGAGTTAGCCATTAAAAAAGCCAAAACAGCTGGCGTTGCATGGGTAGGTTCCGTGCATTCCAACCATGCGGGCCCTGCTTCTTTATATGCCCGTATGCCTTTAGCGCACGACATGATTGGTTTGTACTTCGCTGTTGGAAATGCAAACCACTTGCCACCTTGGGGCGGATTGAGTATGTTGCTCTCCACCAACCCCATCGCTTGCGCAATTCCCGCGATGCACGAAGCACCGGTCATTTTGGATATGGCCACCACAGTCACTTCGTACGGCAAAGTAAAAGCCAAACGCCAACGCGGCGAGATGATGCCAGAAGGCTGGATGATCAACAGAGACGGAACACCATTGCTTGACCCCCAACATGCAGATGATGGTGTGTTGTTACCGATTGGTGGCTACAAAGGCTATGGTCTGGCTTTGATCATTGGCATGTTGGCCGGCACCCTAAATGGAGCCGCTTTAGGTAAAGACGTGGTCGACTTCAACCACGACGCCAGCACACCTACCAACACAGGGCAAGCCATCATGGTGATTGACCCAGATGCATTTGGTGAGGTGAAGGAATTTAAAGAACGCATGGATTCGGTCATTCAAGAAATGCGCAACAGCGAGCGCATAGAAGGTGTAGACCGCATTTGGCTACCTGGCGAGCAATCGCACCAAAAACGCATTGACTATGCGCGTGACGGTATTCCAATTCCCGATGCCTTGGCCAAACAACTCCATGGATTAGCTATGGAATTGGGTATCGCGCCTCTGGCCTAATGGCCTCTCGCATGAAATGCAAAACGCACACATGTGAAACACAAAACCCTGTAACGAATTGATCATGAAACACACCAAACTTTTAATAAGCCTCATCGCTGCGTTGGGTATCACCTTTGCTTCGCAAGCGCAGGCTCAGGCGCAAGCCCCATCGGGTTACCCCAATAAACCTATTCGCATGATCTTGCCTTTAGCAGTCGGCAGTGCTGTCGATGTCGCTGCCAGGTTGTTGGCACAAAAAATGTCTGCCAACATGGGGCAATCCATCGTGATTGAAAACATTACAGGCGCAGCAGGCATCATTGGCGCTGAT